>JAJFMK010000313.1 GCA_021772215.1 Chlamydiota bacterium
GAGGCCGCTCACCCTGCTTGAGATGGTGATCAAACAGAGCGCGCCTCTTTCGATTCGCAACAAGGGGCGCATCTCCGTCTTCTGGAGCGACCAGCTCTTCTTGCCCAGCAAAGAGCTGACAACACCGACACACCACGCCCAGCTCTTCGCCAAGGAGATCCCCTATCCCACTGAGGAGGAGTTTGAGTTGAAAAGGCTCTCCCAATATGGATTGATCGCCACATCGAAGGAGGGTGAGCCGCTTCTCTTAAACAAAATCAGCTATGAGATGTTAAATGAGCTGATCGATAGAGGTGTCATCGATAAAGATGGCCCTCTCTTTTTAAGCCTCGGCTCCTTCTCCCTCTCTACACCACTTCTCAAACGCCTTTTGACAACCTTTAAAGAGCCGCTTGAAAAGAGAGAGGGCAAACTCGACTGCGACCCACACCTCTGGATGCCGGCAACCCTCGATCAAGAGACCTACCGTACATTAATGCATAGTGAAGATAACTATGATGTCGGATCTACACTGGGTATTACCCTCGCAACCCAAAATATCAGCTCTAGCGGCTACTGGTGGGACTTTGGCTCTTTGCAGAGCTACTACGAAAATGTGATGAAGCTCCTAGAGGCCTCTGCAGAAGGGTACCACCTGCGTCTTCTCTTTGGTTACCTCGGCTTAAAACGGGATAACCTCCTACAATCTTGCCAAATCGACACCGCCTCGCTTATCACTGATAGTCATATGCAGCGCTGCCAAATAAACCACTCCATCCTCGTCGGCATCAACGCCAAAGATTGCCGGTTTGATAACGTCATCGCCTTTAGCGCAGAGATGGTCGAGCTAGAAGCTAAAGATTCCATCCTCTACAGGGTTCACTCCAAAGGCAATCAGCCCTGCATAGAGTCGGCCCGCGCCGACCTCCTCTGCCCCCAAGAGAATAAGCAGATTGCTCTCTATTCGCCCCTCTACCTTGATGGCGCCCTTATATTCGACCAGTGCCTACCCAAAAACCCCTGTTCCTTCGCTGAACAGTACGAAAAAAACAGCCTCAACTAAGCACTAATAACTTAACTACCAACAACTTATACAAATCCATGCATTTTATTCACGTCATGAATGAAATACATTCACGACGTGATTGTAATTTATTCACACAGTGAATAAAATGAAGGTATGACAACCTACTGCAACAGATGGCTTCAACCACTACTCCAAAGAAAAACCAAAGACCACCCTGTAGTTGTGGTCACCGGTGCAAGGCAGGTTGGTAAAACAACTCTTCTGAAAGAGGAATTTCCCACTTGGAATTACCTTACCCTGGATGATTTTGATCTAATGGCTCAATTGAAGAAAGATCCTGAATTTATTCTCTCAAATAAACAGCCCCTTATTCTGGACGAAATTCAAAGACTCCCCGAACTCTTTTTAGTAATCAAAAAAATTGTTGACGAACACCCCTCCTCTCGATTTATTCTCTCTGGATCGGCTAACCTCCTTTTAATGAATCATGTCAGCGAATCCTTAGCCGGACGAGCAGTTTTTTTAGATCTCGGACCACTTACGCAAGGAGAAATTCTAAAACTGCCTCCTTCAAATTTCCTTCAAAATTTGCTGGATGGAAAGAAATCTTCCCTAATTTGCAGTTATGAATCCTGTAAAGATTTATCGCACAAAGTTTGGCGTGGAGGAATGCCTCGGATATACAACCAAAAAAACGCTGAGGTAATTATCGAATGGTTTGAAGGATATCTTAGAACCTATCTTGAAAAGGATTTAAAGCAACTCAGCCAAATCGACTATTTAGCCGACTTTAGACAATTGATGATTGCCTCTGCCCTCCGGTGTGGGAATATCCTGAATCTTTCTCAGTTTGGTTGTGATGTCGGCCTAAAACAACCAACAGCTCACCGATATATGAATCTTTTGGAAATCAGTGGGTTAGTTTTTCGACTTCCTGCCTATGCTGTTAACCGTGGCAAGCGATTAATCAAGCGCCCTAAAATAATGTGGCTAGATTCAGGTCTTGCCTCTTTTCTCTCAGGGCACTATAGCGCAAATGATTTGAAATCCAGCCGAGAATGGGGAGGTATTTTAGAGTGTTTTGCCTTCCACCATCTGAAGCAGTTAGCAAGCCTGCTTGTTCCAAATCCCCTGATACATTATTGGCGAACGAGCGCTGGGCAAGAAGTTGATTTTGTTATTGAGCAAGGAAAAAAACTAACAGCCATAGAGATCAAATCCGCCACTAAAGTCCGTTATGGTGATACCCTTCCAATGCAGACATTTTTAAAAGATTATCCTCAAGCAAAGATTGGGGTGATTCTCCATAGTGGTGAACAGGTCGAAGAGATCGTAAAAGGTATTTTTGCCCTTCCACTCTCCGCCCTTTGGTCAAGGAACCCCTGATAATAGCAAAAAAAACAGCTCTATATTTATCTTTGACCAGCTTTGAGGAAGACCTCTTTAAGGATAGGCAATTCAATTGGGGTCAAGGTTACTTCTCGTCAGCGCAGTGACCTTGACCCGAATGAATTTCCTATCGTACGACACGAGGCCGCACGTTTCCCTTGTCGTGAGGATTACACGACCGCGAGTCCCGCCTCGCGTTATCTACCGAGAAGTGCGTGGAGAGCAATCTCCGGGTGCTAAACTCTCGGAACAATGCACCCTCTATAATGCACCCTAGAATTCAGACAGGTATATTTAGGAGAAAATGGACGTCTCGTTTAAGCTATATGGAGACAAACAATGGCAAGAAGGAAAATGAGCAGTAAATATTCATCAGCATTTAGATTTAGGGTAGCACTAGCAG
>JAJFMK010000314.1 GCA_021772215.1 Chlamydiota bacterium
TGCGCGATGAGTATTTGGGAATACATAGAAAACTCAAAGAACTCCACGCTAAGGAGGCTGAAAAGAAAAAGAGCCCCGATGACTCCGATACCAACTCCACAGCCTCTTCATTAGCTACAGAGAAGGCCTAAATGCCAGGTGCATCGCTCACCTAAGGCTCAATAGTAGTAAGATCAATTAACTTCTGCAGTACCATCTCGCCCCAAACTTCTCCTGGATCCAATCTATAAAGAACATATTTAGCATATCGGTACGCCTGATAACCAAAAAAGTTCGTTTGGTTGGGAAGATCAGGATCTTTCTGTATTAGAAACTCAGCGCATTCACAAGGAGATCCTTTGACCCCCTTTTCTATTCCCGAAACAATCATATGCAAGAAGGTAGAACTAAAAGGGCAGCGCTTTTGGCAATCCTCTTTGGTTAGATAAGGGCTAATCTCTTGTAAAGTGGTAAAATCACTTAAATAAAAAACCAAGTGCAAAGCGAGACTATGTTCTGGACCTGCAGTAGAGGATTTTATTTCGTTAGGAACAAGGGGTTGCTGAAGAAGCCATCTCTTTCCATCGTCTGGAGTATTTCGAAAAATTTTCATAAAATCCTCCAGCCAGCGGCGAACTTGAACAGCAGTGGCATCTGCTGGATGCAATTTTTCTTCTCCTCTTTTCTCCACAAACTTCTGTAAATCGATCTCCCACGGCTTAGGCTCCTCCTTAACGTCCTCACTAGAAACAGAAGGAGAACTAGCAGATGCTGGAAATGGAAAGCTTCTCGTTGAAGGCGAATTGGGAAGCCTTTCAGGAACTAATGAGCGGATTCGCTCTATCTCTCGTTTTAAATCCTTAACTTCATTTCGCAAAGCAGCATTTTCTGCTCTAAAGAATTCCTTTTGTCTGACAACCTTTGATAATCCGCTACTCATCTTAAGCTTCCTATACGCTTAAAGGAGTCATTCAGTCGATTTTCAGAAATTTGACCACTTTGGATAGCTTCAGCCAATGCTCCCTGAATAGCATCCAGTTCATCGAGGTGCGCTTCACCGCCCTCAAGTGTGCGGCCGCCGATGAGGAGGATGTCATTTCCCGCCTCGAAAGCTTGCAGGGCCGCTTTTGCGATGTCGCCGGAGGCTTCAACGATTGCTCCCATGGTGAGAGAGTCTGTAATGACCACACCTTCATAGCCGATTTCATTTCGAAGAAGGTTTGTCACAATGCGCTTAGATAGGGTTATCGGCTTTTCGTCGAGCTTTGGGATAACAACATGGGCTGTCATGATGGCTGGGGCTTTGATTGCTTTAAAAGGATAGAGGTGAGCTTCGAGGTTGACGCCCTCGACGCGTGGTAGGCTCTCATGGGTATCGAGATCGGCAGCGCCGATAGCAAAGAAGTGCTTTAAGCAGCAGTGAATGCCGCTTTTTGTGAAGCCTTTGACTGCAGCGGCGCCAAGCTTTGCAACGATTTTGGGGTCTGAACTATAGCTGCGCTTTTTTAAGGGGCTATTGGGGTGCGTTGGCAGATCAACAACAGGGGCGAAGTTGAGATGGATCCCCACCTCTTTGAGCTCTTGCCCCATCAAAAAAGCTGTGCGCTCTACATCCTCTACATTTTCAAGCTCTGGATTACCCGGAAAGTTTGTGAAGCCCTGCTTTAGGCGGTTGACAACGCCCCCCTCCTGATCGACAGCGATGATCAGGGGTGGAAGGCCAAGCTCTTTGGCTTGAGATTGCAAGCCAGATATGAGATCCTTTACCTGTTCCTTGGAAGTGAGACCGTTATATCTATCGTAGAGGATGATTCCGCCGGGGCGATACTTCTTTAAGAAGGTGTAGCTCTCCTCGTTCGCCTCCTTCGTGTCGATGTAGGTCATCAGCAGCTGCCCCACCTGATCTCTTGTGACGATATCAGCAATCAATGGCACAGCAAAGAGGAAGAAGCTTAAAAGGACTTTGTTCATTGGACAAACCTTCGAAGCTGAGTCATAGTCTCTTCTGAATATAAAACACTGAGGTGGCACGCGTTAACTTCTACTGTCTTACCTTCAACCTGTAGCCCGACTTGAGGAATCATTTCATCTCGACGAGGAGTAACCTGACAGAACTGAATGGAAGGGGCTGCACGAATTGCCATATTAATCCGCTTGGCTAAAGATTCAAGGGGTGTACCTTCTTTTGAACTATTTAACCGCCCCGCAATGGAAAAGAGTCGTTGAATCGTGGCTGATTTTTGACAAAAGAGCTGATCAGCCAAAAGAGTTGCTCCTTTTGAATGACCCACGCCTGTTATTCCTTCAAACCTTCCATGTCGTCCAACAATCACCTGCTTGATTTCTTCAGCTGCCTTTTGAATAAGTTTACTATTTTCCGCTAAACGGTCATTGTCTGCGCAGTGATATAGATAAAGACTAAAAATTGGTCTGCGGCCGTCTCCTGACAAATCGTTAGCTAAATTTAGCAGGGTAAAGGGGTGCCCATAATCACCATGAACGAATAGTAGAGGTGAGATAGCTTCCCCTTCTGAAAAATTTAGTTTACCGTGAAAAAAAAGATCAGCTCTTAATTCCTTCTTCCCATCAATTACCACCACTTTACGGTTAAACTCAATCCTGCCTTGGCCTCTCTGGGCTACCCATGCAGCAGCATTGGGCATTACATTAAAAAGGGTAGCGAAGAGCTCTTCAGAATAATCTTTTACAAGCAATGTAAAACCAGCTACCATCTCTGGAATCCGGTATACAACCGCTTCATTTACATGGTTAAACAGTAACATTGCTTATAATATACCAAATTTACCCTGGGCCTGGATATAAAAGGATAATTTTGATATGTGTCTCCTTTGGAGGTGAAGATGACAACAAAGCTACAGACTAAGATCGAAGGATACGCAAGCCAAGAGGCGAAGTCAACACTAGCGCCCATCTCTTTTGAAGCCGCAGAGCTTGGCCCCTACGATATCGAAGTTGAGATTACGCACTGCGGCATCTGCCACAGCGATATTCACCTTATCGATAATGACTGGAAAACTAGCGACTACCCCCTTGTCCCTGGCCATGAGATTGTGGGCCATATTAAGCGGAAGGGAGATCATTTAACAGAACTGAAGGTGGGAGACCGCGTCGGTATCGGCTGGCAGCGCTCCTCCTGTATGGCGTGTGAGTGGTGCCACAAAGGCGAAGAGAATCTCTGTTTTAAACAGGAGGCTACCTGTGTTGGCTATCCCGGTGGCTACGCCAACAAGATCATCGCCGACGGCCGCTTTGCCTTCAAAATTCCGGACGCCATCCCTTCCGAATTTGCAGGGCCGCTTCTTTGCGGCGGCGCGACCGTCTTCTCTCCTCTTTTAGAGCATGGCGTCAACGCTTTAACACGTGTGGCCGTTATTGGCATCGGCGGCCTCGGTCATATGGCGTTGCAATTTGCTAACGCTTTAGGAGCTCAAGTGACAGCTATCTCCACTTCTCCTTCCAAAGAGGAGGAGGCGAAAAAATTTGGCGC
>JAJFMK010000315.1 GCA_021772215.1 Chlamydiota bacterium
ACCATCATTAAAAATTAGCTCTCGGAATAGATAGCTTGGGTATCCAAATCCCTAGAAGCCCTCTCCACACCTTAATTGTGGTACGAGCAGAGGAACCCTTAATCGGGAGAAGCCTTCTGCTTTAGCTGAGGGAGTATTCACGAAGAGGTGCTGCTTGATATCTATTATGTAGCATCTCTTTTTTTTGTATGGATTCTAATTAGGCTTAGTAGTGAGGGTTTCTATAACTCTGTTAAAGCTGACCAAAATCACGTATTGAAAGAACTAGCTAATCGATTCATCATAGGAGGAATGACTATGTGCAGGAACATCAAAATCCTTCTCGGAGCCACGTTCAATCCAGACAATACCTCTTAGGCGAAGGTTAAGGTTAAGTATATACAGTAGAAGAAGAGAAGCAGGGCCCCTTCTGTGCGGTCGATATAGCGGCCTGTGATGAAGATCGGAACGAGTAGGAGGGCAGAGAAGATCATGGCCGGGAAGTCTAAGGATAGCGCTTCTGGGGTGACGTTGAGAGAGTTTTGGCTGGCAATGGCGCCGATGCCGAGGACGATCAGGAGGTTGAAGATGTTGCTGCCGATAATGTTGGCAACAGCGATGTCGCCCTCCTCTTTATAGGCGGCGGTGACGCTTGTGGCGAGCTCGGGAAGGGAGGTTCCAATCGCAACGACGGTTAGGCCGATGATAAAGGGGCTGACGCCGAAGTCACTGGCAAGTTGAGAGGCGTTATCGACGGTGAGGTGAGAGCCGATGACTAGTAGAGCTAGCCCTACAACGACCTCTATCCACATTGTGGAGCTCTTTTTCGGGATCTTTCCCATCTCCCGATCTGTGATCAGCTCACCCGCCTTGGCGCGCTTTAAGAGATAGATCATGTAGATCACAAATATTGAAAGTAGAATGGCGCCATCAAGGATTGTGAGAGAACCTTTGGACGCCATCGCAAAGACTAAAAGCGAGATCCCAATCATTATCACCAGATCGCGCTGCATAAGAAGTCGATTGATCTTGAGCGGTTTTAAAAGGGAGGCAACTCCTAAGATTAAAAGGGTGTTGCAGAGGTTGCTTCCAAGCACGTTTCCAAGTGCGAGATCACTCTCATGGCGAAAGGAGGCAAGAGCAGTCACGATGATCTCAGGAGAACTCGTTCCGATTGAGACAATCGTCAATCCCGTCACAACGGCTGAGACACCCCACTTTGTTGCCAAGCCGGCAGAGCCCTGCACCAACCACTTTGCTCCTAAGCCTAATCCAAGCAGACCAATGACCAGATAGATAATATTGTCCATAGGCCCCTTTTACATGAGATTGAGAGGCAGATCAAGTGAGCAGTTTATGGAGCAGCCCCTCGAAGCGGTGGAAGAGGGGGTCGGCCTTTTGGGAGGAGAGGCAGGGGGCATCCTTGCAGCTTCGTAAGTGAGGGCAGCGTCGCTCAAACTTGATCTTGTAAGGGCAAGAGCCTTGGAAGGCGTGATGCTGGGAGCCGAGAGGTTTGTAGCTTGAGGCGGCGGAGGGGCCAAAGAAGCTAAGGGTGGGGGTTTTAGTGGTTCCGGCGAGATGTAGCGGAAGAGAGTCCATGGCGATGACGAGGTTACAGCGGCTCATGAGGCGCTGTAGGAGGGGAAAAGGCAGCTTGGGAACGAGGTTGCCGTTGAGGGCTTGCGCCAATTTTTCTGAGAGCTTTTTCTCTTCATCGCTGCCATAGGTGAAGAGGAAGTTTGGTTGGTAACGCTCGTTGATTTTTTGGAGGAGTTCTTTGAGCGTTTCAAAGGGTAGTCTCTTGCTCTTCCAGGCAGAGCCTGGAGCGACGAGGATATTTTTTTTAGGTCCTAAGAGATCGGGAAGCTGGCTCTCATCGCAAGCTAGCTCGATGGGGGACTCTAGATAGGGTTCTTGGTCGCGAAGAGCCGCCTGTGCCAAAAAGAGATACTCTTCGCGGCGGCTTAAGCCCGGCGGCGGGTCAAACTTCTGATGAGTGAAGAGAAGGTTAGGCCACTCGGGAACAGATTTGCTGCCAAAGCCCACCTTTCGTTGGCAGGGGACAAGGCTGGCGTAGAGAGAAGATTTGACGTTGCCCTGCAGATCTAAGAGGAGGTCGTAGCGCTGGTTTTTTAGTTTGTTGCGAAGCTCCTTGATCTCGCCTCTCGTCTCTTTTGTAAAGAGGCTCCTTCTCCACTTTTTTGTGCGCACGAGATAAGTTTCATTGACGTAAGGGTGAGCTGTGACAAGCTCTTTGGCTGCCTCTTCGACGATCCAATCGATCTTAGCGCCCTTCTTGTGGAGATAGTCTACGACGGGGTAGACATGAAGGATATCTCCGAGACTTGAGGTCTTAACAAGTAGGACTCGCAATCCAGCCTCCTCCAAAGACAAAGAGATCATCGTAGAAGACTGCCGCCTGGCCTGGAGTGATCGCAAGCTGCGGCTCTTTAAAGGTGACCTTCGCCTTTCCCTCGCCAATTGAGGTCACCGTTGCTTCTGTTTCAGGTCCGCGTGAGCGAATCTTAACGTTTAGCTCAAAGGTCTCTCCAATTTTTGGCTCATGGGCGATCCAGTTGACCCTCTCGACAACCATGCTGTCATTGAGAGCCTCCTCTTTGGTACCAACGAAGACCTCGTTTGACTTGGGATCGACGCGGTGGACATAGAGCGGCTCACCAAAGGCGATGCCGAGCCCTTTTCTCTGCCCGACAGTAACGCTATGTATGCCGCGATGTTCGCCTAGCACCTCGCCCTTCGCATTTTTCACCACTCCTTTGGCAGCTTTTGCTTTTTCAGGAAAGTGCCTCTCCAAAAAGGCGGCGTAGTCGCCGTCAGGAATAAAGCAGATATCCATACTCTCCGGCTTCCTTGCGGTGACGAGGTTCCCTTTTTCCGCCATCAGACGGATGGTGGGCTTCTCAAACTCGCCGCAAGGAAAGAGCGTTTTGGAGAGCTGCTCTTGTGTCATCGAGAAGAGAAAGTAGGATTGATCTTTGGATTGGTCTACGCCGCGCATTAAGTTCCAGCGGCCCGTCTTTTCATTAAGTTGGATGCGGGCGTAGTGTCCGGTGCAGATTTTGGAGGCGCCAATTTCAAGAGCTTTTTTGTATAGAGTGTCAAATTTAAGTTTTTCATTACACAAGATACAGGGGCTCGGGGTCCTTCCGTTAAAATATTCATCGGCAAAGACCTCCACCACCTCTTTCCAAAACTCCTCTCGAAAGTTGATGGCGTAGTAGGGGATTGAGAGGCTATCGGCCACCAGGCGCGCGTCGTCGACAGACTCTGATCCACAGCAACTCTTTGTAGAGCAGCTACTTGTCTCAGCTTCGTCACCTTTAAAAAGGCGCATGGTCATGCCAATGCAGCGATACCCTGCCTCTTTCATCATCTTGGCGCAGACGGAGGAGTCTACCCCGCCTGACATAGCAATTACCACAGTCTCATTCATAGGACACCTATTATAAAGGAAAATTGGGTAACAGTAAATGGGCTGTGACTACTCCCTCGCCTAAAGGCGAAGGCTTCTAGGGAATGTTCCCAGGCCATCTAGTCCGAGGGCCAAAATATTTCTTGCTGCGTTGAAGTC
>JAJFMK010000316.1 GCA_021772215.1 Chlamydiota bacterium
CTACATCAAAGAGCTCAAGCTGACCCAACACTACCTCGGCCCTTCGAACTGTCTCAACCATCTCGAATCAACTGTCCAATCGATCTACACTCACACCGCTAACCTCTTTAATGGGGCCAGCTGGGATCGCTATTGGCGTGAGACCTACAACCAATATGGGCAGCTCATGAGCCGCATCCTCACCTATGACGTTCGCTTAAGTCCAAGCTCCATCGACCCTTGTGGCTGCTCAATAACGCCCACTCTCACCGAACGTGTCGTCATTGCCATCGATCGACCCACTAGACGTGTTGTCGGTAGTGTCAATGTCTTTGGTTAGGAGAAGAGGTAAACAGATCTTTAACATCTTCGCGGGCTATCTCTGCGGCAGTTTGTCCATGATTTGTTCTAAGAGTCCTGTTTGCTCCATGATCAAGAAGGAACTTAATAATATCGCGTTGTCCAAAAAAACTGGCGGTATGGAGAATGGTATTTCCGGTCTCCTCATCTTGAACATTAATATCGGCGCCAGCCTTGATAAGCTGCTTGGCTATTTCAAGGTTGGGATTGAGTGGATTAAGGGCATTTTGGAGTGCTTTAGATGTTGGCTTTACACCTTTTTCTATAAGATGAGAGGCGGTTTCGACGTCACCTTTTATACATGCAAGCTCTAGCTCTTTAGTGCCAACAGTCATTGTCTCACCTGTCAGAACTTTTTTAATGACGTCTCCATGACCCCCTTCAATTGCGTCATGCAAAAGGTCTGATTTCTCTTCCAGTGAGAGGTTGTCACATTGATCGATTAATTCGCTGGCGACTGGTCCTAACTCAGGATTTGACATCACCTCTGCAAGCAGAGATTGAGGTTCCTCTCTTTTCTTTAAGATATTCTCCACGCTGATTTCAGAGACGTTTCTGATTACCTCTCCCAAGACCTCTCCAACTTTTTTGTCCAAGAGACTCTCTTCTCCCGTCTTCAGGTTTGCCTTTTCTTTTTCAGTAAAGAAAGCCCCGACATTCATCATTGAGACTTCCTCGATGTCCTCTCTAAAAAGCTCCCCTATTTTCATCTTCCAGGGACTCATTTCAGCTTCTATTAACAAACCCATTTCCTTTCTCTTCTCCAAAGTAGGCCCTGCTTTCTGATTCAAATTATCCGTTACCCTCGTGTCCAAGGTACCTCGCTCTTTTTTTTCCAAGACAGCTTTTCCTTCCATCTCTAAGGATTCCTCTACTCTCGTCTGCAAAAGATTCTGTACCTTCATCAACAAGAGATCCTCTGCCTTTACCTTAGTAATATCCTCTGCATTCATCTTTTTAATTACAGATATTGCAAGCTCTAATTTCGAATTGCGAGTATAGGCATAGAGTATCTCATCAAGTTTGCAATCAACTCTTTTGAGGATATTTTCTAAGGCTCTTACTCCTCCTTTGGTTGATGGCAGCGCTAGGATGGTGTTGTGTATGGGATCGTTACTACTTATAAGCTGATCAACCAAGGTGTTAATGGCTTTTTCATCTCCATCCCTGCAGGCGGTGACCAGCTGCTCTTTTCGGTAATTTTCAAGCTTTTCGGGTTTAATGGCTTTATAGTAGAGCTCACTGATTTTGAGGTAGTTGTATCCCTTTTTTTGAGCTGCTCTACCAATGAAGTGAGCCATCAAAGCCGTTAATCCTTTTGGCATCACACGCCCTAAGGCCTCTAAACAGCGCTCAAGAAGTTTGCTAGGCTCTTTAGGGGACTTGCCTTTAACGCTTTGATCCTGAGTGACATTGTCTCCCCCATCCGGCGGACCGACTTTCATACCCATACACCACCTCCTATACTTCTATTATACCAAAATATATTTTAAAAAATGTTCATTGAACCTTAAGGGGTTAAGTTTGAGATTTTGAGAGAAATCGGGGAGCTGATAAAATGGCTTGAATGAACTCATATCAGCTAATAGACAGTGGAGAGGGGCGTAAACTGGAGCGCTTTGGGCCCTATCTGATCGATCGGCCGGCGGCGGTGGCGGTCTGGGGCAAACAGAGCCCAACAGCTTGGGGGGAAGCGAACGCTTTTTTGGAGAGAGAAGAGGCGGGCGCTAGCTGGCGAAAGCGACAAATCCCTGAGGAGTGGGAGGTGGAGGTCGCTGGAGTTAAGATGCTGGTTAGGCCAACAGACTTTGGACATTTGGGGCTATTTCCGGAGCATCGCCATCTGATTGAGAAGATTGTCCCTCTTTGTGAGGGGGCGAGCTTTTTAAACCTTTTCGCCTATAGCGGCTTTGCGAGTGTTGCGGCAGCAAAGGCAGGCGCCAAGGTTTGTCATCTCGATGCGTCAAAGGCAGCGGTGAGCTGGGCAAAAGAGAATGGCGAGCATAATGGTCTTATTCCCTCGCCTGTTCGCTGGATTGTTGACGATGTATTAAAGTTTCTAAAGAGAGAGATTCGGCGGGGTCAGCGTTACGATATGATACTGTTAGATCCTCCCTCTTTTGGACGCGGTCCCAAGGGTGAGCTCTTTAAGATCGAAGAGCAGATCAACCCACTTTTGGAGCTTTGCAAAGAGCTCTTAAGTGACAAGCCGAAGATGTTAGCTCTCTCTTGCCACACACCTGGCTGGTCACCAACAGTATTGAAACAACTTCTGGAGAGCTTAAAGATTCCTGGAAAAATCGAAGCAGATGAACTCCTGCTTCAAGGAGAAGGTTTTGACCTTCCTTGCGGCGCCTATGCGGTGGTTTCATGATCATTACAAGTTTACAGAATCCAAAGGTGAAAGAGGCGAAGAAGCTCTTCGACAGAAGAGATCGCGACCGCACGCAGCTCTTTTTAATTGAGGGGTATCGTGAGCTATTAAGGGCTGTCGAGGGGGGACAGCCGATCGATCATCTCTTCATCTGCCCTGCGCTTTTCTTAGGGGAGAATGAGGGCGCGCTTATCGCGAAAGTAGCGCAGGTGATTGAAGTAAATGAGGCGGTCTTTCGAAAGCTCTCTTACCGAGATCGCCCCGACGGTCTGTTAGCCGTGGCGCCGCAAGTTCACCGCGGGTTAGAAGATATTGAGCTTACCGACCACCCCTTCTTTGGCGTTGTAGCGGAGGCAATTGAGAAGCCGGGAAATTTAGGTACTATGCTGCGTAGCGCCGACGCTGTTGGCTTGGACGCCTTTATTTTGGCCGACCGCACTACCGATATCCATAACCCTAATGTTGTGCGTGCTAGCACCGGCACACTCTTTACAACACCTCTTTTTGAGGCGGAGTCAAAAGAGACACTTGCCTGGTGTCAGGAGAGGGGGATCCAAGTTTTAGCGGCGACGCCGAGCGCAGAAAAACTCTATACCGAGGTGGACCTCACCGGGCCGGTCTGTATTGCTGTCGGTTCAGAGCAGTTGGGGTTATCCGACCTTTGGATGGAGAGCTCTGATATCCAGGTGCGCATTCCGATGCTAAGAAAGGCTGACTCTCTCAACGTCGCCACAGCGACGACACTGTTAATGTACGAGGTGGTGCGCCAGCGTGGTTAACGTACTCTATTGCGATCGCCAGATGGTAGCCGCTGTGAAGCCGGCTGGGCTCATCACCCAAGGGGAGTTTGACACGCAAGTGATCCGCTGGATCTGTGAGACAGAAAAGCGCGAGCGCGCCTTCTTGGAGCCGATCCATCGCCTCGACAAAGCGGTCAGCGGCATCGTCCTCTTTGCCAGAAGTTCCAAAGCACTTACCAGGATGCAGGAGTCTATGCGAAAGCGCGATTGCCAAAAGGGCTATATTGCCTGGGCAGAGGGGCGCTTCGAAAAAGAGGAGCAAGAGCTTGAGCATCTTCTTTTAAAGGGGGAGTATCGCACAAAAGTTGATACGGCAGGTAAAAGCTCAACCCTTAACTATAGAGTGGTGAAACAGGAGGATCATCGCGCCCTCCTTTTAATCGCATTAAAGACAGGTCGCTATCATCAGATCCGCGCGCAGCTCTCGGCAATCGGTCATCCTCTGATAGGCGATGAGAAGTATGGCGGCTGTAAAGGCCAGAGGGTGCTGCTTCACCACGCTAGGACGGTGATTCCTCATCCGATTTCGAAGCAGGAGTGTGAGTTTGTTGATCCGCCGCCTTTTGCTCCACATCTTCTAGAGAAGGCATGGCTGGCATGGTTTTCAGAACAGTATCGAGCATCTTAAAGGCGTCGACCGCTTCGCTCAGTGCCCCTTCAGCCAGAGGAAGTTCGCTAGTCGAATAGTAGGGCTCTTCAGCGAAGAGAGCTTTAATTTCTGCGAAGGGGATCAAAAGCTGCTTGATAGAGAGCCCTTTGTTATGGCGAAAGGCGTTCTTTTCGATTGCGTGGATCACATGGATCACTTCACTTAAGAAGCTGCCCAAAGAGGCGGGGGCGGTTGGCTCGCCCTGGTAGACTTTTGAGCCCTCCTGCAGGGCGAGGACGCTGCGTTCGCCGATGAGAGCGGCGCCACGATCTTGGGCGTTTAGGGTGAGCTTCTCTAATGTCCTTAGCGATAGCAAAGATAATGAAGGGTATTGATCGAGGCAGTGTAAAGAGAGCTTCATCAGCGTCGAGAGGATCTGGTTGCAGACAATCATGTAGCGCCTATCGAGAGCGATTTCAAAGAGCGTCTGCAGATGTTCGATGGCGTAGCTGACGCTAAACTCTACGTTGCCTTTTTGAGGAAGCTTCAAGACCTGCTCTAAAGCTTCATTCACCTGCGCAAGCTCTGCTCGCTTTAAGCCTTGGTAGGCGGGGTCAAAGAGATGATCCACCTTTCTTTTAAAGTGAACGCCTCTTTCTGTGCGAAAGAGAGCGCCAAAACTCAAGCCAGTTATAATGATCCAGCTCGGGAAGAAATAGCTGTTCGCAGGGAATATAAGAGCATAGACGAGTGAGATGAGCGGATAGAGAAGCAGCCATCCTCTAAAGGGCTCTTTGCATTTGAAGAAGAGAAGAGCAAAGTAGCTAAACGCCGTCAAAGAGATGATGAGTGGGCTGCTGCTGGCCATCTTGCCTTCGCCAAAAAGGAACCACAAAGCCGCCAAAATTATTGAACCGATAAAGATAATCATAGGTCTATCTATATGATAGTCGACAAGAGAAGGTCAAGGTATGATATCATAATATTATGGACCTTTGGATTATCATATACGTTTTAGGGGCGGCCGTTGCCCTACTCTTGTGGCTTTTAAAGAGAGAGATTGAGGCGAAAGCGGCTTTGAAGTCAGCGCTCTCACGCGAAGAGGACAGGGTAAAGTGGCTCGAGGTGGCAAGAGAAGAGCTTAAAGACCATTTTAAGGCGCTGTCGCATGACACCCTAAATGCGACACAGAAGAGCTTCATGGAGCTGGCCAGCGCCAAGATGGAGAGCTGGCAAAAAGGGGCGGAGCATCAGTTTAAGTCGAGCAATCAAGATCTGGCTCAGCTGGTGAAGCCGCTCCATGAGTCGTTAGCAAAGGTGGAGACTCATGTGAAGGAGCTGGAGAAGGCGCGAAGTGGAGCCTATCACAGCTTAAACGAGCAGGTAAAGCAGCTAAGTCAAGCCCACACCAATTTGCACAAAGAGACAAAAAATCTTGTCACAGCCCTTCGGATGCCGCATGTGCGTGGTCGCTGGGGTGAGATTCAGCTCAAGCGCGTTGTTGAGATGGCTGGAATGGTGGAGTATTGCGACTTTGTACAGCAGGAGTCTAAAGAGTCCGACTCTGGGCGCCTCCGCCCTGATATGATCATTCATCTTCCTGGTGATAAGCAGATTGTGATCGACTCTAAAACGCCGCTACACGCCTATCTAGAGGCGATCGAGGCGACCGATGAGGATAAAAAGCGAGAGGCTCTTGTTCGCCACGCTAAGCAGGTAAAAACGCACCTTCTGCAGCTCGGATCGAAGAACTACTGGGAACAGTTTCCCGGTGCGCCGGAGTTTGTGGTGCTCTTTTTGCCTGGTGAGCCCTTCTTTAGCGCCGCCTGTGAAGTGGATCCTGAATTGATAGAGTATGGCGTCGACAAGAAGGTGATCATCGCCACGCCGACGACGCTAATTGCGCTTCTTCGCTCTGTCGCCTTCGGCTGGAGGCAGGAGAGCATCGCCAAAAATGCCCAAGAGATCAGCAAGCTCGGCGCGACCCTCTATGAGAGAATCCGCGTTCTATCTGGCCACTTCGATGAGATGAAGCGCGGCATCGACCGCACTATCTCCGGCTACAACAAGGCTGTCAATTCATATGAGTCGCGCGTTCTTGTGACGACGCGCCAGTTTAAGACGTTAGGGGCGGCTAGCGGCAAAGAGTTAGAGCCGCTAGCCTCGATCGATCAGCTACCGAAACTATGTAGCGCTTCCGATGCGGACGAAGCGGCTGACGTAGCCTTGGTTGCTGAAGGATTGGATGAAGTAGATTGAATCTACATCTCCCTCTTCATCTACGAAGGTGGTGACACTTCGTCCCGACTTTATAGTGGCAATCGGGTTGAGGATCGAATCGCGGTAGACGTAAAAGCCTGCCGGCTTGCTGCGCCCCACTGTGCGCCAACTTAAGGAAATTCCATCATCTGTGATAGTAATAGAGGGCTCAATGGCCTCTGAGACGGTTGGAGTTGCTAAGATACGAGCGGGAGCAAAGATCTCTTTGTTAAGTCCCACAATACCACTTTTAAGCGCCTCCATAAAGGGGGGAGCGATGCGCACAAGGTCAACTTGGTTGGCGATCATGGGGCGAAAGATATGGTTTAGGTTGGTTGCGGCTCTTCGCTTCTTGCCGAGGCCATCAATGACAAACATCCCCTTGGCAGTAGGACCTCTGTCCACATTTTCGATGGCGCTCACCTTGGCGAAGATATCTAGAGGACGGTCAGCCTCTGATATGTCATTAAAGAGAAAAGCGGCGGATTCTAGGGAGTATGAATGAATGCTGTTAAGGTTCGCTTCGAGGGTCAGCCCACCCTTTTTACCTAAAAATGAGTCTTGATAGTAGAAGAAATTGGTCCAGTGATCCTCTTCAGTTTCATTGAGGCTCAAAACGATCTTACCCTCCAATTTTGCTCCACTGGAGGTTACCTTGACAAAGTTGGCCAAAGATTGCGATTTGAGTCGGTTGTTTGTGACAATCGCCTCTCCCAATAGGCCGTCGATGGTGATAAATGTCTGGTTAGACATTTCGGGGCTGCTTTCAAAGGTGACATCATCGATCAGAAGATCATTTTGCTCCCCTTCATGGGTCTTGACGACGATGCCTCTCTCTTTCACATGGAGCTTTAGGTATTTGCACTCTAGAGAGGTTTTGGTGGGGAAGTATCCATCGGGAGTGGAGTAGTCGATAAGGGTTCCTTCATCGATCTGCTTGAGGATGAGGCGTTCGAAAGTCACTTTGCCGGAGCCGGGCTCTGGGTAGCTGACGACAGGGTCGATGAGACAGATCTGGAAGTTTCCCTCGACTGTCGAAAGAAGCCCCTCTTCGTCGCTGTCCCCACGGATGACTACGGGACGGTCCACTTCGATGTTCTCTTCGCGGATGGTTCCCTCTGTGATCACAATGAGGTCGCGATCATCATCATTGTCGGGGCTTGGATTAGACCATTCGATAGCTTCTGAGATCGTTTTATAATCTTGGGGAACTAGGCGGATCTCTTTGGAACTGATGGAGACAAAGAGTAGTGAAAAAATAAGTGGCAAATAGGTGCGCTTTCTGAACATGGATTCTCCTTTTTTTAGCAAAGGGGCGATTCTAGCCTGTTCAGCTCTTTTTTTCTATCAGGATCTTGGCGTTTTCGCCGTTGAGATCCAAAGTTTTCCCTTCGTTGCGAACAAACAGCACATCTAGACCGAGCACCTCGGCTAAGATATAGCCGCGATGTTTCTCGAAAGCCTCTTTGACAAGCTCTGTCGATTCGACGGCGAGTTCGACGCGGTCTGTCACCTCAAGGCCCATATCTTTGCGCATAGTATTGATCTTGTTGACGATCTCTCGGGCGAGACCCTCTAAGATCAGATCATGGCTCAGCTCGGGGTTGAGGGCGATGGTGATCTCTCCGGAGCCTTTGGCAATTACACCCTCTTTAACCTCTCGCACCACATCAACCTCTCCCGGAAGTAGGGTGAGGGGTTCATTGTCGAGTTCGACTGTCACCACTTCGCCATTCATCACCTTGGCGAGGAGTTTTTGGTCAAAACCTTGGACAAGCTTCTGAAGTAGAGGCATCTTTTTGCCTACCTTCTTTCCTAAGATGCGGAAGTTTGGTTTGGCTTTCAGATGGACAAACTCCTCCTCTTTTTCAGAGAACTGCACCTCTTTGACGTTGAGCTCCTCTTTGATCAGCTCTGTTTTGGCGCGTAGGAGATCGATGAGATGGTTGTTAGAGGAGGCAACATAGGCCACCGAGAGAGGCTGTCTTACTTTGAGTTTATACTCTTTGCGAAGGGCGTGACCTAGGCTCACAGTTGTCTGCGCCGCCTCCATCGCCTCTTCGAGGTTTTGATCGCGTATCTTAGCGTTATAGGTCGGGTAGTCGCATAGGTGGACCGACGTCGGCATCTCTTCACACCTTAATGAGCGGAAGAGCTCATCAGCTAAAAAGGGGATAAAGGGCGCTGCGATCTTTGAGAGTGTGAGAAGCACCTGGTATAGTGTCTCAAACGCCTGCTTTTGGTCGCGGTCCATCTCCTCTTTCCAAAAACGGCGGCGGCTTCTGCGGATATACCAGTTGGTAAGCTGGTCAATGAAGCCAACAAAGGGCTCTACAGCCATCTGTAGGTTGTAGATATCCATGCCGAGTTCGACCTCGTGAACAAGTTTCTGGAGCGAAGAGAGGATCCAGCGGTCGATCAGAGCGTCGGGCGTTTCCACATCACTCTCATTATAGGAGAACTTGCTGATGTTGGCATAGGGGGCGAAGAACTGATAGGCGTTCCAAAAAGGGATTAAGACCTGACGCATGCAGACCTCGACGCCATGCTTGGAGAAGCAGAGGTCATCGGCGCGTACCGCCGGGCTTGAGAGCATGTAGAGGCGGATCGCGTCGGCACCATACTGATGCACCATCTTCATCGGATCGGGGTAGTTTTTGAGTCGCTTCGACATCTTCTGGCCACTTTCGGTCAAGACGATCCCGTTGACGATGACGTTTTTAAAGGCGGGCGAGTCGAAGAGCGCTGTCGAGAGGATCGTCAGCGTGTAGAACCAGCCACGTGTCTGGTCGAGACCCTCGGCGATGAAGTCGGCGGGGAAGTGGCTATCGAAAAATTCGGCGTTTTCAAAAGGGTAGTGGTTCTGTGCATAGGGCATCGAGCCCGACTCAAACCAGCAGTCAAAAACTTCAGGGATACGGGTATACTCTTCGCCGTCGATGGTGAAGGTGAAGGGGTCTATAAAATGGCGGTGGAGGTCGGTGATCTTCTGACCTGTCAGCTCTTCGAGCTCTTCGACAGAGCCGACCACTTTGATCTTACCCGACTCCGATCTCCACAGAGGGATCGGCGTGCCGAAGTAGCGGTTGCGGCTGATCGCCCAGTCTCTGGCGCCTTCGAGCCACTTTCCAAAACGTCCCTCTTTGAGATATTCTGGCATCCAGTGGATTTTCTGGTTTTGGGCGACGAGGCGATCTTTGATCTTTTCGACGGCGACAAACCAGGTGCTGACAGCTTTGTAGATAAGAGGTGTGTCGGAGCGCCAGCAAAAGGGGTAGCGGTGGCGGATGGTGCCGTGATAGATGACGCGATTTTTTTCTTTTAAGTGGCGGATGATCTGTTTGTCGGCATCTTTGACAAAGAGCCCTTGATAGTCGGGTACCTCTTCGGTGAAGCGGCCGTTGTCATCGACGGGGCAGACAAGTGGGATGTTGGCATTTTTACAGGCGT
>JAJFMK010000317.1 GCA_021772215.1 Chlamydiota bacterium
TGCTGAGTGTAAGATAAGAATACTTAAAGTAAGATTGCAGTCTTTGATGAAAGGAGAAGGATTTCATTTTCCCATCAATCACCTGTTGAAAGCCGTTACGAAGCTTCTCTTTCATACGTTGCTTGGTTTTGGTGCGAATCAGAGTATGAAAAGGATAAATGACTGTTCCAACAAAGTCGATTCCTTGCGAGAGTTTTCGAAGAGAGATTTTGTGGGGATGAAGTTCTAAGTGCAGCTGTTCTTCAAGAAACTCCTGAATTAGGTGCGATGAGAGCGATCAAATTGTTAGGATCGCGATCAAGGAGGATAAAATCGTCGCAATATCGCAAATAGAATCTTTTTCTAAAGGCATGCTTGATAAACACGTCGAGCTCGTGCAAGTAGAGATTTACAAAGAACTGGGACGTGACATTGCCAAGAGGTAAGCCAACTGGGCCGTGTGGGCCTAGGCGTGTGCTGAAGCTATCGATGATTTCATCGACAACGCGGAGAAAGGCGGAGTCTGAGATTTTTTGTCGAATCAGAGCCTTTAACTTACATTGATTGACGGAATCGAAAAAGCGTTTGATGTCCATCTTTAAGCCGTAACAGGGGAGGGTATTATTGGCACTGACTTTGCGGATCATCCGCTGAAGGTGTTTGACGGCAACATGTGTTCCCTTACCTTTACGGCAGGAGTAGGAGTGAAAATGAAAACTGGAATCATAGACAGCGACAAGAGCCGTGTAAACAAGATGGTGGACAAACCGATCTCGAAGAGAGGCCTTATTGATCCATCGCTCTTTGAGATCGCATATGCGAAAAGGAGAGTAAGGACCGTGCCGATAAGAGAAGGAGGAGAGCTCTTTTTGAATACAAAAGAGAAAATCTTCAATGTGGCAACCGGCAACCCTTATTTCGTGTCGATCCCAAAAATACAGCGCTATACCTTGTGGCAAAATTGCGAGAATACCACGCTGGCTATTATCAAGAATCTCATCCGAACTCGGCGCGGGAGCGAACAGAAAAGAAGAGCGGTCCTAGAGGAAATTAGCGAAAACATAGACCTTCTCAAGGTAATGGTCAGATTGGCAAAGGAAATCCATGCGATTTCTATAAAAAATTATGTAATGATGGCAGAAATCCTCGATGAAATGGGAAGGATGAGCGGGGGTTGGATCAAGTCCGCCTCCCACTAGGCAACCCAAGAGCTACCTAGCGGGCTACCTAGTGGGAGAAATTGTCAGAATTTCCGGGAAAGGGCGAGGCCGTTGTTGTCATTGTCATTCAAGTTGTTGTTGAGGTTGAGGCCGTCATCGGAGAGGCCGCCTACACCGCTTCTATATTTTTACCGATGCCCCTCTATAGCGACCAGGGGTACAACACATCTGCACCCACTGTATTCATCTGGGGAATTTCATCTGGGGAATTTTTAATCCCTCTAGACATCGATAAGAAGTTCTGTTTTGGTTTGCACACTACCAGGATCCTTGAACCACTGGTACTCAGGCTTGTTAAAACGAACTGCTCAGGGAATACCACAGGAGTTTAAGCAAGTATTTCAATACCCAAGCAGCAGCAGTTTTATCTTGAAGGAA
Source organism: Chlamydiota bacterium (assembly GCA_021772215.1). Lineage (GTDB taxonomy): Bacteria > Chlamydiota > Chlamydiia > Chlamydiales > JAJFMK01 > JAJFMK01. The sequence goes on from JAJFMK010000317.1 coordinate 1,578, forward strand.
AATATTGCTGCAAGCCATCAATATCAATTAAAAAAATATATAAATTGAATAAATAAATTGAAGGTACCATCTATTGCAGAATTTTTGTATGCTCTTTCAGAAACCACCTAGGGAATCGAGATAATGAGTAGCTTGCCCGACCTTTTATTTCAAATAAAATCTTTGATATGGGGAATTCCACTTCTTATATTGCTGCTAGGCTCGGGAATCTATCTCACAATAGCTCTTAAAGGGGTTCAGTTTCGCTACCTAGGCTATGCAATCCGACAAGTTTTCTCTTCCAAAAAAGAGGATTCTCAAGGGGATATCTCTCCGTTTGATGCGCTGATGACCTCCTTAGCAGGTGCTATCGGGACAGGGGCGATTGTTGGGGTAGCAACGGCGGTAACTGATGGCGGCTTCGGTGCCATTTTTTGGATGTGGATTACCGCACTGATCGGGATGGCAACAAAATATGCTGAGTCTCTTTTAGCTGTGAAATACCGCGAAAAGGATAAGCGTGGGGAGATGATTGGTGGCCCGATGCACTATATTGAAAAGGGATTGGGTTGGAAGTGGATGGCCGCTCTTTTTGCCCTCTTTGGCACCGGCGCGGCGATAGGAACTGGAAATCTCGTCCAAGTTAATGCGATCGCCGCCGCCTCGGCAAACCTTTTTGAGATCGATTCGCTAACTGTTGGGATTATCTCTTCAATCTTAATTGGTCTGGTGATTTTGGGTGGAGTGAAGAGCATTGGCCGCGTGGCCGGTGTCTTAGTTCCGGTGATGGCTCTGCTTTACTTTTGCGGTACCCTCGTCATTCTCTCTATTCATTTTGACCAGATTCCGCACGCGTTTGCGATGATTTTTGAGCAGGCCTTTACACCCGCTGCTTGGGTAGGAGGAATATCCGGAGGCACTCTGATTTTGGTGGTTCAGATGGGTGTCTCTAGAAGCGTTTTCACCAACGAGGCTGGCCTTGGGGTTCCCGGGATTGCCGCCGCCGCCGCGCAGACCGACAATCCGGGGCGTCAGGCAATGATCACCATGACAGGGGCTCTGCTTTCGACAATCATCATCTGTACGATGACCGCTCTGGTGATCGCTGTGACAGGCGTGGTTGATCAACAAACCGGGTCGCTTTTTAGTGGCGCTCCCTTAGTGATTGAGGGGTTTAACGCGACGATTAGCGGCTTTGGTGGTGTCGTCAGCATCGGGTTGATTCTCTTCGCCTTTTCAACAATTATCGCATGGGCCTACTACGGCGAAAAGTGCTGCGAATATCTCTTTGGCGAGAAAACCGTCATTTGGTACCGTTTCATTTTTACGCTTCTTGTAATCCCCGGCGCGCTCTTAGATCTTCGCATCGTCTGGGATGTCGCTGACATCTTGAACGGCTTGATGGTAATTCCCAACATTCTCGCTTTAATTTTACTTAGGAAAGTGATCTGTAAACAGACAGACGAGTTTCTTGAAATTGTGAAGAAGGAGAGAGATGGAGGCGATTAAGCAGATTCACAGCTGCATCTGGGGAGCGCCGCTTCTGCTACTCTTCTTAGGGGTGGGAACCTATCTTACATTTATTCTCCGTGGCTTACAATTTCGCTATCTCGCCTATGGCCTCAAACTCGCTTTTGGTGGCGGTGAGAAGAGGGGACAGGGGGATATCTCACACTTTGAATCGCTGATGACAGCTCTCGCGGCGACGGTGGGAATCGGAAATATCGCCGGTGTGGCCACAGCACTAAGTGTTGGGGGGCCTGGCGCGCTCTTTTGGATGTGGGTTACCGCGCTTTTGGGGATGGCGATCAAATATGCAGAAGCGCTTCTTGCCGTGAAGTATCGAAAAAAAGATTCTCGGGGGGAGATGTTGGGTGGGCCGATGCAGTATATCGAGCAGGGCCTTGGCTGGCGCCCTCTGGCACTCCTCTTTGCCCTTTTTGGAATTTTAGCCTCGTTTGGCGGCGGGAATATGCTCCAATCTAACTCCGTTGCGGACATTTTGAGCACTTCGCTCTCTGTTGACCCCTGGATTAGCGGTACCCTCATTGCAGGGCTCCTTGGCATCTCACTTATTGGTGGAATTAAGAGCGTCGGCAAGGTGGCGAGCTACTTAGTGCCGATCATGGCTCTTCTCTATTTAAGTGGGGCTGTAGTTGTCATTGCCATACACGCTTCAAATATTCTTCCCTCCTTGAGCGCTATCTTTATAGCTGCCTTCTCCCCTAGCGCCCTTTTTGGCGGGTTTGCGGGAACCGGCCTAATGGTTGCTCTTCAAGTGGGAGTGGCTAGAGGGCTAATGACAAGTGAAGCGGGTCTTGGGACCGCCTCAATTGCAGCTGCTGCTGCGAAATCGGATCATCCGGGCCGTCAGGCGATGGTCTCAATGACCGGAAGCTTTTTAGCTACCGTCGTTCTCTGCACCTTGACAGGTCTTGCGCTGATGGTGACAGAGGTGGGAAACCTTAGGGGTTATGAGGGCTCTATTGAGGGTGCCTCACTCACCTGGTTCGCTTTCCAATCGACGCTACCTCTAGGTGGAGAGCTTGTGACGCTAAGCTTGGCTCTTTTTGCCTTCACAACACTTCTAGGCTGGGCCTACTACGGAGAGAAATGTTTTGAATATCTCTTTGGAGAGAAGATGATTCCCCTCTTTCGACTACTCTTTTGCATTGTAGCCTTCTTTGGCGCGACGCTCAAACTTGAGCTTGTCTGGGCCTTAACAGACGTCACGAACGCTCTGATGGCTTTTCCTAACCTGATCGCCCTTCCCGCTTTGAGCGCAGTCCTTCTCAAAGAGACAAAGGCATTCCTCCTCATCCGCGAAAAAGAGCTTCTTAATAGCTGAGATCTGCCTGCGACCATTACGAGGTTCGCCAGAGCGCTTTCACCTCAATTTTCCAGATTTTGCAGGTCCACTACTCTCAATAGGATGTAAACTAACAAAATTTGAAAACTTGAGGAAAATCATCGAAAAATCGGCTGTACCCTAATTGTTCAGTGTCTCCTTAAGCGACTCTGTCATCTTGTTCAACTCAGGTTAATTTGCAATTTCCTTCAGGGTTTTTCATTTCCCTTGGTAACCTCTTTCCTTAGATAGACTATGGCGTCAGGGTTATACAAATGCCAACCTGTCTCGATAGGATAGTGGACAATGAAAGGGGTACTACTTGAAAATTTACACTCTAAGCTGCTGTCCCCTAAACCTACTCCCGAGTGAACAACCTTTTTTTCCTTTATATACAAAACCAAACAACCTTTCTCGGGAACAGGTGTGGAAACCCACCCATCTTTCAAAAATAGGTCAATAAATCGGTGTGCTGGAAACATTGGATAGCTAGGATCATTTTCAATAATACGATTACTGCCAACCTCATGTGTTGCGTATTGGTGGCATGACACGTCATCATGTATTCCCTTCTCTGATGCTCTACAAATCACTTTGCTCCCATAATGCCCCACAATGATTGCAATCATTAGAGGTTTAAGTGTTCTTTTCTTCCATTCTTTCGCATTCTTTTGATCCGTAAGATCACAATCCACTTCAATATCCTTTACGTAGTTTAATACTATTTTAGAAGTCTCTTGTAGATCCTTTTTAGGGATTTTTTTGTTTGAAACAATTTCTTGTATGCAAGCTAGTAACCATTCCTTTGTTAGCGAAAATTTACCCCTAAAATCTTTTGACACAACTTTAGGAACAGTCTCAATAACAGCTCCTAAAGTTTCCTCGAGAATAGGAGTGAATGCGGTTTTATCAGGTTGGCAGCACCAAACTGGATCAGGGCAAGCTGTGGGCTCAAGCTGCAACTCATGATAGGGTACCTGTTTGTTGGCGACAAACCCATGATTTTTTTGAGCTTCCGGACTTCTAAGGTAGATGATGTGGTCTGGACTACAGATCTGCCTTCCGGCCTCTAAAGGATACTCTGCAACAAAAGGATTGATAGAAGACATCTTGCATTCAAGCATCTTCTCGTTCAAACCGATCCCCATATGACCAACTTGTTTATTTTTCACAAATAAAACGAGGCAATTCTTCTCAAGGGATGAAATAGGCTTCCACCCCTCCCTTAACAGTAGATCAATTATATTTCCTTGATTAGGGGATTTTTTTTTAAAAAGCTCTCTTAATCCCAGTTTAATAGCTGCATACTCAATACAGGATATCCGGTTGATCAGCGCATCAAGAGCATTGCTCTTGTCATTACTCACATATGTCTCTGAAGCTTTTCCCAAATAGCGTCCCCCACACTCTTTGATAATGACCGTTTCTAAGACAGAGAACATGATCTCATTCTTTCGGCTATCTGAATCTCCAAGAGTGACAGACGGCACATTTCTTTCAAAAAGTTTTGCTACTTCTTCCACCTCTTCTCTTTCATACTTACGCAGCACTATACATTTAGCTATTGGCAGAAGCTGGCTAACAGGTATTTCTTTCTTCCCAGCATGTGTAGCAACTGCAACCATCGCATTATACAACTCGTGTACAACCCACAAACGTTGAGAAGGGGGTGGCTTAGAGCACAATATGGTGCATGTGGCTCTGGAGGGCTCAGTTTGCACATCATTATAGGGTACTTTTTGATTGGCTAAAAAATGTGTCATTAAAAATGAATATTTTAAATGTTAATGGGATTAATAATATTAAAAATGGCCATGAGGACAACTCAAACAAACATGTATGCAGTTAAACTCACACAACAATCCTGTCCAATTGCTCTTCGAATGAATGATATCCTCAGTCTCAAAAAGGAGGCAAAAAAGGGTCACCCATGTTGGTTTCTTTTTGTTACCTGTCATTAGGAGAGCTTGGAGTTGATCGCCTTTTCGCTCTCTACAGCTTCTTTTAAGCTGATGCGTACCTTCTCGACGATCTGGGGAGGAGCTCTTTCAATGAAGGAGTCGTTGGAGAGTTTTGCTTTGAGAGATTGAACCTCTTTTTGTACCCTTTCGAGCTCCTTTTGGAGTCGCATCTTCTCGCGCTCTTGAAGCTCTTCGGGAAGAGGGATAACCACTTTGAGCTCTTTATAGAGCGCAAAGCTGGCAAGCGGATGGTCCGTCTCTTTGGTAGAGAACTGCAGATTGTCGATCCGAATCAGTGATTTTAAGATATGTTGGTTTTTGTTAACGAGGTCGAGTAGCTCTTTTCCCTTTGTCGTTTCGATGATGACATCAGTAGGAAGGGAGGGGTTGATCTTCATCTCGCCGCGCAGGTTGCGGATCAGATAGACAACTTCTTGAAGGTCGTTAAAAAGAGTTGAAATCTGGTGATCGAGACGCGGCTCTAAAACCTTCAACGGGTAGGGGGCCACAACGCAGGCATCTGATTGAAGGGAGTCCCAAGCAGATTGGGAGAAGGGATCGAGTTCGTCGCTCTTTGTCGGTAGAGGGAAGCGGCTTTTAAGCTCTTGGAAGAGCTCTTCGGTGATAAAGGGGGCAAAGGGGTGGATGAGCCGAATGGAGTTGTTAAGGACGATAAAGAGAACTTTTAACTTCTCCTGTCTCTTCGCCTCATCACCCAATTTACCATAGAGGACCGGCTTAACGATCTCAACATACCAGGCGCAGAACTGGTCCCAGAAAAACTCTGTGGCGATATTAGCTGCCTGATCAAACTGATACTCATCGAGGTGGTAGTTGATGCACTCTGTGGTCTGGTTTAGGTTGTTTAAGATCCAGTGATCTTCGCTGTCCAGCAGTGAGAAGTTGAGGCCTTGAGCAAAACTCTCCATGGAGAAGGGGGTTCCTTCTTCAGGGTGTAAGCTCATCAAAACAAAGCGCGCCCCATTCCAGAACTTATTGGCGAAATGTTTAAACTCCTCAAAGCGACGCCTATCGAGGTCGATCTGTCTAGAGGAGACAGGGCATGTGATGAGTGCCATCCGCGTGGCGTCGGTGCCGAAAGAGTCGATCATATTGAGAACATCAATCACATTGCCCTTAGATTTGGACATCTTCTCCCATTTGGAGTGCACACTTTTTGGAAGTGGCTCACCCTCGTCGAACTTTTCGCGCTCCTCTTCAGAGCAGTACTTGACCCCATTCTCAGATTCGCGCCAGTAGGACTTTCCGAAAATCAGTCCATGGAGAAAGACCTCCGGGAAGGGCGCCTCTCCCATGGCATACATTCCCATCATAATCATTCGCGCGACCCAGAAAAAGAGGATGTCGTAGCCGGTGATGAGAAGCGATGTGGGATAGAAGCTCTTCATATCGGCCGTTTTGTCTGGCCATCCAAGAACTGTCAGTGGCCAAAGGGCGCTAGAGAACCAGGTGTCGAGCACATCTTCATCTTGATACCAGTCGTCAGGGTGATTTCTGATCTCATTGGGCAGCTCGTCGTTGATGACGCAGAGCTTCTGATCCGGATCTGTTTTGTGGTGCCAGATTGGAATCCGATGGCCCCACCAGAGCTGTCTAGAGATGCACCAGTCACGTAAATTGTCGATCCAGTGGTTGTAGAGGTTGTCCCAACTTTTGGGGATGAGGCGCACCTTCCCTTCCGCGACACACTCTTTGAGCTGCGGCTTGAAGGATTCCATATTGATAAACCACTGTTTCGAAAGGTAGGGCTCAATTACCGCTTTTGATCTGTAGGAGATCCCGACGCGGTGGGTATGATCTTCCGCCATTACAAAGAGGCCCAAAGAGGTGATCTCCTTAACGACAGCCTCTCTAGCCTCTCTCATTGTGAGGCCTTGAAGGGAGCCGCCCTCCTCATTAATTTTGCCGTTGGGTGTCATGATGTTGATAAAGGGGAGATTGTGGTCGAGGCCTATCTGATAGTCATTAGGATCGTGGGCTGGGGTTACCTTAACGGCGCCGGTTCCAAAGGTGGGGTCGACATGCCAATCAGCAATGATCGGAATCGTGCGATTCACAATTGGAAGAGAGATCTCTTTACCGATATAGGCTTGGTATCTCTCATCATCGGGGTTGACAGCCACAGCCGTGTCACCCAGCATTGTCTCCGGTCTCGTGGTGGCAATGGTGATAAATTTATCAGATCCTTTGATAGGATATTTAAAGTGCCAAAGCTTGCCCTGTCTCTCCTCATGCTCCACCTCATCATCAGCGAGCGCCGTCTCTGTGGCGGTGTCCCAGTTGACGAGGTAGTCTCCCTGGTAGATCAGCCCATCATCATAGAGTTTTTTAAAGAGAGTTTTGACGGAGATGTTGCTCTTCTCATCCATCGTAAAGCGCAGTCGGCTCCAGTCGCATGAGGCGCCCACCTTTTTAATCTGGTCAATGATGCGCGATTCATACTCATCTTTCCAGGTGAAGATGTGGGAGAGAAACTCCTCGCGAGAAAAGTCGAAGCGCCTCTTTCCCGTCTCTTCAAAGAGTTTTCTCTCGACAACAGTCTGCGTCGCAATGCCGGCGTGGTCGGTGCCGGGAATCCAGAGCGCCTCATA
>JAJFMK010000318.1 GCA_021772215.1 Chlamydiota bacterium
TTTCTTAGTTATTTTGCAGAAACTTACGGAAGTACTCCGAAGATCATTCACCGATATTGAATACCAAAAATCTCCAGAATTATAGGAGAGCGCCTTATATCCCTCCCCTGAACGGAAGGGTTTTACGGCGTCGTAGATAAAGAGGAAATATAAGGAGGGAGAGCGGTGACCACTAGCGCGTGAAACGCGCTACAGTGGGTCATTCTTTGTTAGCAGAGGAGGTCGAAGTCGATGTGCGCTTCGACGAGCTCGATAGCCTGGTTCACCTTGGAGAGATCCTCCTTTTGGATCTTGGCGGTGAAGTGGGTGATCTCGCGCATCGTCTCGTAGGAGACGGTCGAAACATGGATGGTGGGGAGGTCGACGCTCTGGAGCTGAGCGATGAGCTCAGCGCTAGGGGTTCTAGGGCCGGTGATGATGAGGCCTCCTTCGAAATCGCCGCCGCTTTTTTTGTAGCTCATGTGTTTGTTGATGAGGGCCTGGACGATTTCGGGGCGGCTCCCTGGGGTGATGACAAGTTCGTTGGGGGCCACTTCGTTTTCAAAGATTTCGAGGGAACCGGCGACGAGGCGGGTGTGGCGAAAGTGGCGCAGCTTCCAGCGCTCTCCAGAGAGGAGCGGGCTTTTGAAATAGGTGGCAAAATCACTCATACAGGGTGTGGAGAGAAAGTTGTTGAAGGGAATACAGCCAAGGAGTGGGATGCCCCACGCTTTGAGCGCTTTTGGAAAGTAGTTTTGCACCATCGAGCGCTTATCTTCTTGAACGCGGTTTAGGATCACACCGCGCACCTTGACCCCATAGTGGTCACAGAGCGTTTTGTTGAGGGCGATCTCATCGAAGCTGGAGCCAAGGCCCGCTGAGGCGATGATCACCATATCCATATTGAGTGCTTTGGCCACTTTGGCGTTGTTGAGATCAACGATAGAGCCTACGCCCGTATGACCTGTTCCCTCAACGAGGGTAAATTCATGTTTGGAGCGGATCGTCTCAAAGCTGTTTTGGATATCTTTAAGGAGCGCTTCTGAATTGGTCTCACCGTCTAGAAATCGGCGGGTGAAGCCGCGCGGGATAAGCACAGGACTCATATCACGCCAGGAGCTGTCCAAAGAGAACTGGCGGCGGATCAGATCTACATCTTTATCAACTTTTATTCCCTCTTCCACCTCGACATGCTGTTGACCGACAGGTTTGATAAAGCCGACAGAGCCAAAGCGCTTGCGAAGGCCTGCAAAGATGCCAAGGCAGAGGGTGGTCTTGCCCACATTTTGCCCTGTTGCTCCGATAAATATTCCGCGGCTCATAGTAATGCCAGATTTAAGATTTTATGGATGACGTTTCGGGTCTCGGTGTAGAGCTCCTCTTCAGGAAGTTGGTTGAGCTCCTCTTCGGTAAACCAGCGGCACTCTTCGGGGCCCAAAAGATCGGTGGGGCCGACAGTTTTGGCGATAAAGACCTGATCGATATGTTGATGCTTCGGCTCGCTACCATGGGCTGGAATCTCTTCTAGCAGTGTTAGAAGAGGTCGTTTAAGGCTGATGGCATTCTCCTCGTCGATATGGATAAAGTCATCGCTTTCAATCTCGATGTCGATGCCGCACTCCTCCTTCACCTCACGGACGGCTGCCTCTTGAGGTGTCTCATTGGGGTCGACATGGCCTCCAGGGGGAAGCCATTTTTTTAATTTTTTATGTTTAAGGAGAAGAACACGGTTGTCCTGGACAACATAAGCTGAAGCTGTAAAATGTCTCATCATAAGTTCTAGAATATACCATAAGTGAGAGGTGACATGCAAAAAGCTCTTTTATTTTTTATCTGTTTAACGAGCTGTGTAAGTGCAGAAATTATTGAGACCAATCGATTTCGAGATATTTTTGATTGGATAGAGAAAGATACCTTAGTGGTGATCGATATCGACAATACATTAATTGAGCCGGTGCAGCAGCTCGGCTCTGATCAATGGTTTGAATATCGCCGAAAAATGTATCGCGAACAAGGTTGTGCCCATCGCGAGGCGATCGAGAAGGCTCTTCCTGAGTGGATGGCAGTGCAGAGCATGAGCAAGATGAAACTCTGCGAAGAGGATGCTAAAGAGGTGGTTAATGAGCTGCAAAAGGGAGGGAATCCGGTCATCTGTTTGACGACAAGGGGGCTTGGCTTGGCTGATCGCACAGTCCATCAGTTAATAGATCTAGGGGTCGACATGCGTGAGGGTAGCCCCACGCAAGAGGAGCTCTACTTCTTTAATGAGCGCGGTATTCTCTTTCGTGAGGGGACTCTCTTTACTGCCGACACTCACAAGGGCGAGGCTCTGATGCTTCTTTTGGATCATCTTAAATTGGAGCCGAAAAAAGTTCTCTTTATCAATGACAAAGAGAACCATATCACGCCTGTTGAGCAGAGCTGTAATGAGAGAGGGATTGATATTATCGGGCTTAGATATGGGGTTTGTGACAGCAAGAGAGAGGCGCTAGATCCAAAGCTGGTCGAAATTCAGTGGCGAGAGTTTGGGAAGATCTTGTCCGATGATGAAGCCAAAGCTCTATTAGGAATATAACTGAATAACTCATGTGGACTGAGTTCATGTTTAAAATCTAATTTTTAAATTTCGTTTGTCATTATGACAAAGGTCTGCAAAATCTAAGGGTTAAGGAGCAACTGTTCAATTCATGTGGGCTGCTTTCTTGCCCTTTCACTCAATTTCTCAAATTTTGTAAGCCTCCTACTATCAACAGTATGCAAACTTACAAAATTCAACAACTTGAGGCAAAATCATCAAGAAATCAGCTGCACCTGAATTATTCAGTGACTCCTTAAATTGAAAACACCAAAGAGTTGCCATAACTTTATTTTAGTGTTTTCAAAGATATAAACCCCTGTCTAAAAAGAATTTTTCATTTATTTCTCAAAAGTGTATCTTGTTAAACTGCGGACAAATTTACACACAATTTGACTTAATGTACCTAAAGGCCAAATAAGCCGAAAAAAAGCGCAACTACCAAAGGACGTCTAGACCTCCCTTGAGTTTTCCCGGGAACCGTAGCCTTACACTGAAATATTACAGGCTATACAGCTGAATCATTGCCTCAGACATTTGTGATCCTGTTTTTAATCTGGAGTAGAAATCATGATAAGTCCAGCCAGTGGCATAAATCCAGAACCCTCCCTGCTCTATAGCTACACGGCTTATCGAAAGGAAGTTCCTGTAATTTTAGAGCTTTGGGGCTCTCAAGAAAGGATCAACAAAGGTGTAGTAAAAGACCTTTCTGGAAAACAGCTCAGTATAATCTCTGAGACCTCAATTCTAGGAGGGGAGGACCTATCGATTACAGGACCAGCTCTTTTAGTTTATCTGAAAGCAACAAAGCTTTTAGCTGTACTATACATACAGGGAAAAGAGGAGATCGCGTGGCTGTTTCCCACACTTGCCTGGCTAGAAGAAAAGGAAGTCACCTCTCAAAACTTTCTTGGTGGTGATTTTTGTGAAATCATTAGACAGAATTGCCGTACTAAAGAAGACTTGGATCTCTTTGCAGAGAAAGCTTTTGAAAACGGGACTTTGTTTTTTCAAAAATCAAACTTTGCTGAAGCGTCTGTTTGGTTTGCTAGGGCGCTCTTTGTTTATCTGTTATTAAAAAACAAAAGAAATGCCGGAGCTTGCTACGGCAGCCTCGGCGTCGCTTTTCGATCCCTCGGAGATTATCGCCAAGCGATAGAATGCCATGAGAAGGACCTCCAAATCGCGAAAGAGGTTGGGAACAAAGCGGGGGAGGGAGCTACCTACGGCAACCTCAGCGTCGTTTACGACTCCCTTGGAGACTACCACCAAGCGATTGAATATCATGAGAAGAGTCTCCAAATCGCCAAAGAGACCGGGATTACTGCGAGGGAGGGGGGTGCCTACGGCAACCTCGGCGACGCCTTCGAATCCCTTGGGGAGTATCGCAAAGCGATTGAATATCATGAGAAGCACCTGCAAATCGTCAAAGAGATCGGGGACAAAGCGGGGGAGGGGCGTTCCTACAGTGGCCTCGGCAACGCCTACAACTCCCTTGGGGAATATCGCAAAGCGGTTGAATCTTATGAGAAGCACCTCCAAATCGCTAAAGAGATCGGAGACAAAGCGGGGGAGGGGCGTTCCTACG
>JAJFMK010000319.1 GCA_021772215.1 Chlamydiota bacterium
AGGGTGAGGGTGAGGGTAGGGTTTTCGAGTTTACGTTTGACGAGGGATTCGTAGGATTTTGGGGTGATGGGGGTGGTGGTTGGAGTGGTGGGGCTAGATCTAGGTGATTCTGGAGGTTGGTGTAGTGGTTGTGGTGAGGGGGTGGGTGGTGGTTGGGGTGAGGGGGTGGGTGGTGTGACGACATTATGTATTGGGAGGTTTTGCCCCTGGAAGCCGATGATGACGCCCTCTTTGATGGTGAGGGCTCCTCCGTCAGGTGTGTAGACGTTTCCATCGTGCGGTCTATCATCTTTCCAGTCGCCTTTGAAGTAGAGGTAGAAGCTTTTGGTTTCAGGGTTGTATTTCTTAAGCTGGCCATGACCTTGGCGTTTGCCTTCTATAAAGCAGCCCCTGTATTGGAACTTGCCTTCGATAAAATACTCAGCCTTGCCAGTGATGTCGTGGAAGTGGTTGTTGTGGAATTTACCGACATAGGTGACGCGCCCAGAGGTAAACTCCCCCTGCCCGGCAGCGAGGAGGGTGTACCTTGGGTTAAAGCCAAAGCGGTTTTTCTTGGGGTCGCTGAGGACGCGGCCTCCTTGGTGGCTTCCAACTTCTTCGCTTCCATCGGGAAGTAAAATGGTGGCTTTGACGATGTTTCTCTCTAGGTCTTGTTCGACGGACTTTTTGTTGCCCTCGAGGGCTATGGTGATGAATCCTTTGATAATATCGATGGCAAGCTCCGCGGGTCCTCCTCCGGGTAAGCCGGGATTGGGGCAAAACGTGACGGGAATGGGAAATCCAAGAGAGCGCAGAGAATGGATTTCGTGAGGGGTCCAGTCACAAAGTGAAACGCGGCGAGAGAGCTCTGAGGCCAGCTGGGGATCTGTTTGGCCAATAGAAGCGATATATTGACGAAGGTCCACTTTGACTTGAGAAAGTTGAGCCAAGTCAGGGGTTGTAGCCTCGCTGGGCTTGATAGAGAGAGGGGGCAGGGATTTCATACGTCGCCTTCAGGTATAATTTATTTAGGAATGCTTGATGCTAAGCTTGTGTTTTTTTATCGGCAAGAAATTTTTAATCTTTGTAAGCGCACAGTTGTAATGTCACCCCCCTTGGCCAAAGTTAAAATGTCGCCATACCTGCACTTGGAGGGTTTTAATGCAGGAAGGTTTGGTAAAAGAGGAAAAATGTCTATCTTGACCTACAATCTTCAATTTATTTAGTGATTTGTGCTATCAAAGAGATTCTGATGAAATTGACAACACCACTAATTACACCTAGAGAGCTTAAAGAAGAACTCCCCTCGCGTATCTGGCAGGATAGAATCAACCTCTTTCGCCAGGAGATAAAAAATTCTCTTAACGGAAAAGATGACCGACTGATAGCCGTCTTAGGTCCCTGCTCAATCCATGACCCCGTCTCTACTTTAGAATACGCGACAAGACTCCAGAAGCTTCAGCGGGAAGTTAATGATGAGATTCTCCTTGTGATGCGCCTCTATTTTGAAAAGCCTCGCACCACTCTTGGCTGGCGCGGCTACCTCACAGACCCCTTTCTAAATGGCCAGTTAGACCCTTTAAATGGATTAAAAAAGGCGCGTCGCCTTCTTCTAGAGCTAGCAGAGCTCGGTGTCCCCGTAGCAACTGAGTTTTTGACCCCCTTCATGCCGCTCTATTATGAGGACCTGATTTCCTGGGGCTGCATTGGCGCTCGTACTAGCGCCTCTCCCATTCATCGCCAGCTCGCCTCGGGACTTTCGATGCCTTGCGGATTTAAAAATAGTATTGAGGGCTGTATTGAGACAGCCGTCCAAGCCCTCTACGTCGCCAGCAAGCCACAAGAGTATCTCTCAATAGATAACGAGGGACGCGTAGCTTTTGTTGAAACTGAAGGGAACTCCCACTGTCATCTCGTCTTGCGCGGCGGAAAAAACGGCCCCAACTTTCAAAGAGAGAAGCTCTTTAAAGCTCAACTGCTCCTTCAAGAGTATGAACTAAACAGCCGTATCATGGTTGACTGCAGCCATGACAACTCCGGTAAAGATCACACAAAACAGCGCGACGTCTTCTTCTCGACACTTAACGAGCCTAATGTCTTTGCCGTCATGCTTGAAAGTCACCTCTTTGAAGGCCGGCAGAACCTAGATCAAGAGCGTCTCGCCTATGGCGTCTCACTCACCGACAGCTGCATCGGCTGGAGTGAGACAGAGGATCTCATCTTTGAGGCGTCAAAGAAAGCTCATTGTGCTACTATTTAAGCCAAAATGCGAAGCTTACCTCTAATATTACTCCTCCTAACCGGCTGCTACAGCCCCACCTTCACTGCCTACACCCGCTATCACACACAACGCGAGCTCGCCAGCTACCATGTTTTAACGCCCGACCCTAGACTCCACAGTGTAGACTACCTCGGCCAGTCGATCTACTTTGAGTGGTTTATCCCAAAAACACTCTTCTACAGCGGCCCCGCCTCCATCGACTGCTATGTCCGCCTCAAAAACCTCGAGGAGCGCTGCTTTTCCATCCCCATAGATTCCAGATCAGGCCACACCCAGTGGTACCTGATGGGCTACGACTGGTACAACAGCTGCGGCATCTTCACCTACCGCGCCCACCTCATCGTCAACGATCAGATTATCAAAACCATCGAACATCCTCTCTACACCCAGCTGATCCTCCCAAGCGACTAAAAGATCAACATTTGCGCGCCGACACACCGTTACCAAAAAGTTGATCGTGCCCGTGCCCGAATCTCAATAACGGACGTACCTACAACACTCAGCTAGATGTATTTTTTGTATAGTACACTATACAAAATCGACCTGAATTTGTTCTGTGCAATATACAATTTCGAAAAAAATATGCCAGAATCCCGTATGCAAAACAGATGTATGGCATGCGAGATTGGAAAATATGAGAAAAGAGAATAGAAGGAATGGTAGATGTTTTTTCATAGAAGTGGTTAAATAATATTAACATTTATTACTACTGTCAAATATGTATTATTTTCTTCAAAAAAAACGAAAATGGGTTATACTGTATGGCTGATTTTAAGGAGTAAAAATGAGCGTTACATTATCTACTTCAGCAAAGCCTGCCGCGACGGCTGATGGGGGCTATTCTTCTGCAACGGGCTCTTTAAATGGCAGAGAGGTTGTTCGCTTGAGCGAAGAGGATAAGACAAGTTTAGTCAGAGGTTTTCTCCTCTCCGAAGAGAAGGTTCTAGTGGGAGAAGGGTCTTATTCCAAGGTGTATTCCTGGACTCACAAAGGCAAGGCATATGCTCCAAAACCTCTAGCTGGAAAGGACAAATATAGTGAGAGGGAGGCTCGCATTGGACCTTTGCTTTCCCATTCTAATCTTGCGGCTCAACATGGCTATGTAGCGGTGAGCGAGGATCTTGGGTATTTGATTATGGATTATGTGGAAGGTCAAGATTTGAGCTTAATGCACATACAAAATCATTTTTCTATAAGAGGTTGTGATAAAAGTGATCGACTGCGCAGATGGAATAACTGCAAACTTTTGATAACTCAACTAAGAGATGCTATTTTATACATGCATGAGAATTGTTATATGCATCGCGATATTCAATTTGGCAATGTGCGCGTTGTCATTGAAAATGGTGAATTGAAGCAAGCAACTTTGATTGACTTAGGCTTTGTGCGGCATACTGAAACGATGGATGGATTGCCACCAGTTGGGGAATCTATAATACGCCAAAAAATTCGTTACTCCTATTGTGGAGCACTTTGCAACATATCTCCACAGGTTGCATTAAGGCAACATTATACTGAGAAAGCTGATGTTTGGGGTTTAGGGGGGGTGCTTTATTATCTTTTACTTAAAAAATTGTATCTTTCTGCGCTGCAAGAGAGTCCTTTTGACAACTGTCTCCCTGAAATGGCTAATGATTTGCTTGGAAAACTGCTTAGCAAGGAGGAGAAGGATCGCCCTTCCTTAAGCGAAATCGTCGATCATCCGTTCTTTGCCACTAAAGAGCCAGAGTTTCCGTAAATTGAATGATTAAAAAAGGCTAATAAAGTATTTAATTAGGATTAAATTATGACATCACCTATAGGACTAAACCGCGGATATCTATTTGGTATTGGGCAAGAACCACACACAAATTTCGTCTACGCAACTCACCCCAAATACCCACTTGATCCCTTTGCCAACCCGAAACTTCGTGAAGCCTTTGATCTGTCTCAAATCATCGTGTCAGATTTTGAGGCTGTTGCCAATGAAGAGGAATTAGCAGAATTTTTTAAAAGTTTACCGGAACGTTTGCAAAAATGCTTAAAACCTGAGGACCTTCAGAGACTTAAGACAACTTTAGAACCCATTTTAGATCGAATCCCCGGATTAATAGAGAGCCCGCAATATGAGGAGATAAAAGCACGTATCCAAGGGACAGAAAATGATGCCGCAGCAACAATAGTTCTTACCCTTTTGGGATTAATGAACGTTTTGAAAAAAAGGCAGCAACAGGTCGAAGAGCTCTCTTCAGAACGACCCCTTCCTGAAACGTCGACAAAAGAGAGAGTAGAGAAGTATGCAACCCTTCAAACTAAAAAGATAGTCCCACTTTCAAGCCAAGGAGAGACTTCAACTGTTACAGAAGTGCTATCCCTTTTAATGGAGGAACCTGAGCTTTTGCGCGCTATTCTATTCGCTCTCACTCATCCCGATTGTATGGCTCTTGTGGCCGATGCCAACGCCTTAGAACGAGGCTCTTATGATGATCATCATCGAGCAACCCCTGATATGACAAAAGATAAGCTCATGAATGCGATTCTTTCAAACATAGAGATCGACATGCTCAAATTAATGACGAGCCCGGTGGTCCGTCGACTCGGCGAGTTGATGCGCATGCCTGGTTTAGCTGAAAGGATCGCAAAATTTGTAAAGACTGGTCAACGTCACATCTTTTTCATCTCTCCTAACACCCTAGATCAGTGGCCACGCCTTGACTTCCCCTTAACTCAAATCAAAATCCCTCTTAAGCCGGTCGGTTTCTTTTGGACAGTGCGCGATGATGAGGGACATGTTGGCACTCTGATGGGCTCTATGCATATCACAGCTGAAAAACTGGTCAATTTCCCTCGAAGGATTGTGGAAGTATTTGATAGCTCTGATGCAATGGCTGTTGAAATCGATGTCACCCGAGAAGATGTCCGAGAACGCTGCAAAGAGGTCAGCTGGGAAAAGGCGCAAGCTAAAGAGCTGGATTTGCTATCCCCTGAAGAAAAAGAGGCGCTCTTTCAATTTTTGAAGAACTTGCATCCAGACATCGAAGCTGATCCCACTGATGAATTTGATGAACAAACTCAATTCATCATTTTGGCTCTACAACGAGTCGCTCTAGGAGGGCTGAAAGAGAGCATTTCTGAAGTAAAGGATAAAGCCACAGGCCAGAACTTTTATAGCACAGGAATAGAAGAAACTCTCATAAAGAGGGCTAAAGAAAAAGAGATTCCCATCAAAGACTTGGAAACCTTTGAAGACCATTTCATCAACTTTTCATCAGGCTCTTCTAGCTTTCTTCCCCATTTCTCATCCGATCACCTTAAGAAAATGGTTGAAGTGTCGAAGTTGTCCGTAGAGAAGCTTATAGCTACTTCCTTAAGTCGTTCAGAGGTGCCCTCTAGCTTAGATGATATCTTTGAACGTCTACAAAAACACCCTCTGCAAAAGATGACTGATATGATGGAGAGTGGGGATTTAGATGCATTAGAGGTATCATACTTGGCAGACTCTGATCCCTCTAAGAAAACTAGACTCGCTCAACGCAATCTCAATATGGCAAGTAAGATTAGTGCATTCATGAAAAGCGGTAAAAAGCATTTCTGCATCGCCGGAGCGATGCATATGGCTGGCCCTTCAAGCGTCATTTCCTTTTTAAAACAGATTGGTTATACAGTCGAACGCTTGATTGTTGAAGAGCCCTTAGAGTCCTAGA
>JAJFMK010000320.1 GCA_021772215.1 Chlamydiota bacterium
ATTATTATTGTGTAATTCCATAGCCCCATCTAAAGATGTCGAAATGTAAACAGCGTAATCCTCAAATCTGAACAAAAACACTTTTACAAAAGATCTATATAGCCTGTTAATCCACAAAATTTTCTCGAATCAAATCAAACATGCTAGACAGTTGAGATAGAGGAATAAAATGAACAAGACAACCATCCACCTGAACTTTTTCAATTAAGTTCTTATTTACCATCACAGCATGTTTTGGCTGGTAGGCTTCGATAAAGGAACGAAAACCCTTCGAAATAGTTGGCCTAGAAAAATTTTGGAATTTTACCTCAATAGGAATGAACTGATCTCTGTTCTTATGGACGACAAAATCAACTTCAGCTCCCCCTTTTGTGCGCCAAAAATGAATATCGAATGACAAATAGGATTGTTCACGGAATTTCAAAATTTCCTGAAAAATAAAGCTTTCTAAAAGAGAGCCATCATCTGTGCGCGTTTGTAAGCTAGAAAAGTTGCGTAGAGCCGTGTTCCTAAATCCATTATCAATGAAATAATAGACAGGATTTTTTGTCACTTCAGAACGTTTATTTCCCACATAGGGAGTCACTTTTGAAATAACAAATGTTTCTTCAAGAATATTGAGATGGTTTCTAATCGTTGAAACACTGATTTTACAATCTGAGGCAAGTTGATTGTAATTGGTCAACTGACCATTGCTATGTGCAAGCAATGCCAACAACGTTTGAAAAACATCAGGATTACCCAATTTAAGAATTTCAACTATATCCTTTTGTATATAGCGTTTGTATATTTCTGCGAGCTGAGCTTCCTTTTTTGTTGAGCATATTACCTGTGGATAAGACCCGTACAGCAACCTCTGATCCAAACCTGACTCTATCTCCCCCTCACTAATACTTAGGGGTAAAATCAAAGAGGTGAGCTGCCTTCCTGTGAGATGTTCTTCAACTTTACTCTTTATTTCTAGCTGTGAAGACCCTGTGGCTATGTATTTGTATGGCAGCTGTAAATCGATAATTGCTTTCAGTAATAGTCCCGGACTTTCCAATCGCTGAACTTCATCAATAAATACAATGGGCCTTGTCAACCCCAACATCTCTATTGCTTCTGAAATAAACAAAGGGCTGGACAACCATTTTCTTACAGATAGAAGATCACAATTCAGATAAAGTAATTCGTTAAATCTGTTTTGCTTAACCAGTTCATGGGAAAGAAATTTTCCAAGAGTCGTTTTTCCTGCACGACGAGGTCCCACAAGAATCGTCCAGAGTTTATCCCATTCCGGATGCAGCAATTCACCTAGCTGCTTTCTGGGGATAAAATCCTCGCTTTTGATAATGGGCTGTGCGGGATCTTTTAACCAGGGATTGGTTAAATGAATCTCTTTAAGCAACTGCTCTTCCATAATTTCAACCTAACTAAAGTTTGTGACATGTAATTTCAGTCAGGTTAAAATAAATAGCTATTTTTGTCAAATCAGACATATCCTACTAACAATTAGCATATTACTACATCAAACAAACAAGGTCGCCAATTTTTACGGCAGAAGTGGATATATAAGACAGATAGGATTGTTTACAAATCTTTAAGATTTCCTGAAAGTTATAAGATGTCAAACATTTACAAATCGGCGATCGCCCGAGTTAGTCAATGAAACCTTAAGGAGCCACTAATTAATTAGGTTACAGCCGATTTTTCTTTTGATTTTGCTTCCAGTTGGCGGATTTTGTAAGTTCGCATACTGCTGTCTGATTATTCTATAATTTTTTTATTAATGAGGCTCGAGCTCGACAACCTCAAGCTTCACATCAAAGAGCTGCTTCGCTAGAATCTTGGCCATGTTTAAGTGGCTATTTGTCCTCCTTTCTTTAAATCTCCAGGCGTACACCCTCTTCCTTGAGGTCGCCGACACTACAGAGAAGAGAGCTCAGGGCCTTATGGGTAGATCCTCCCTTGAAGAGGGGTTTGCCCTGCTCATGGTCTATGACCCGCCCCAAACCCCCACGATCTGGATGTGGCAAATGCAGTTTCCTATCAGCTGTCTCTTTATTGATGAATCGGGTGTCATCCAGAAGATTAGCCCCCTAAAAGCTTACCCAGACATCAATGATCCCGCTTTCTTTCGTACACGCGCGGTCACCATCGACCGTCCCATTAAATATGTCCTTGAAACCAAACTCGAGCTACCAAGAGAGCTGCGTATATCTACTGGCGATAGAGTCGAATTTGACCTAACATCTAAACGAGCTAAAATTATTATACCTGAATCTTATGTCGATTAAATCTGTAGACCATTCAAACGTTGCGCAAACGCAACAACCTCCAAGACAAGAAGAAGAAGAGAGAGATGTATGGCAAACTGTTCGAAGACGTCCTGAAGCTAGACAGACTCCAGCTTTAAGTATAAGGGTTGTCAACTGGAATGAGGCGGTTCCAGACAGATCAGCAGCAGGAAAAAAAGCCTCTTTTCCACTGATTAATTTAGAGGATTTAAGAAATTATTGCAGCAGCAATGCGGGGCCTACTCGGACCATTGAATTCAATAAAGCAGCTGTTGAAGAGCTAATCAACTATCTAAATGAGCAGCTTAAAGAAGATAGGAAAATTCCTACATCTCTCCTCGCAGTCATCCTAGATAAGCTGAATAAAAAGGGTCTCTTTAGAGTTGCTAAGGAGCTTTTTGAAGCAATTCCGAAGTTCTTGGTTAGCAAACATATAAACTGCTTTATGATCGACACTTACGGAAAATCGGGTAGATGGAAAAAGGCAGAGGAGCTCTATAACAGCCTTAAACCTAACCAAATTGATAACTTTACCCAGAATGCGATGATCAGAGCTTATGGAAAGGCGGGTCTGTGGCAAAAAGCTGAAGAGCTGCATAGAGGCATCGATGAGAGGACAGAATATATCCACAACACGATGATTGAAGCCTATGGCAAAGCTGGCCTTGTTGAACAGGCTGAAGCTCTCTACAAACATGACTGCCAGTTTAACAATGGCATCACTGAAGGTTACATGATCAAAGCGTATGGAAAGGCGCTTAGATGGAAAGAGGCACGCGATAGATTTAATGGGCTGAAATTTAGGGAAACAAATAACATCATGGTCATTAATTGCTTGCTTGTCGCTTATGCGGATTCAGGGAGATGGCAGGAGGCAAAAGAGCTCTACAAAGTGATGCCAACTAGAGATGACTACTCTCACGACGCCCTGCTCTTAGCCCACATCAACGCTTCTCGTTTTCAAGAAGCTGAGCAGATATTAAAGGGAATAAAGCCCGAAACAGTCCGCCCCTATAACACAATGATCAAAGGATTTGGATTGGCAGGAGAGTGGAAAAAGGCGCTTCATCTCTTCAACTCCATCGACCCCTATCTATTGAACAGCCAAAGCTACAACCTGATGATTGATATCTTAGGAAGAGCAAAGCAGCTATCCCTTGCAGAGAAGCTCTTCAACGAGATGGATGCAGAGCTAAAAAACCTTTGGACCACTCATGCCATGATCAATGGCTATGGCCTCTCCAATCAGATCCAAAAAGCAAGAGTGCTCTTTCAAGAGTTGGCCCCAGAGATCCAAGAGCTGTATAGGGGTGCAAAGTCAGAAGAGACGACTGAGACATCTCTTAACCTCTTTGGCGCCAATTTAACAACTGCTGCCCTCTTAATCGAGCGTCTCGTTCAAGAGGTTCCCTCTTTAAGATGCATAAACATAAAATTTAACAAATTTTCCTCAATAACCCCCTTAGTATCAAACGAAATCGAAGTCCAAAATGGAATTCGGATCGCCTCTAGGCAGCTTCTTACCGGCTGGAGATTGACCACGCCTACTTCTCTACAGAGATAAAGATAAATTTACAAAAATATACATCTATTGTATAATATCTCTAAAAAAGTAGAACTATGTCATCTATAAAAGCAGAAGGAATTCGCACCATTGGTGCCGCTCCTGCTCCTCCAGCAGCAGACAAAAATAGAGGAGCAGCAGCCGCAGTTGTTATTCATAATATATATGTAAATAATCACTATCAGGCACCCCCTATTGAACCACCACCATGGAGCCTGCAGAGAATTCCTCCCCAAATTAGATATGATCTATTAAGAGAGTATCGACGAGAAAGAGCTTCTTCTCAACCTTGGTTCAGCCAAATCCACTTTACAAGCGCCTCAATTCCAGAGTTAATGGATCATCTAAATAAGCGATTGGTCGAGCATGTTGTCATACCCTCTTCACTAACAAATATACTAATTATAAAATTGGCAGATAGCGGAAACTTTAGCGAAGCTGAACATCTTTTCAATAACATACCTAAACAGCTCAAAACTCTCTACACATACACATCCATGGTCGATATCTACGGAAAGGCTGGGCTGGTCGACAAGGCGAAAGCTCTTTTCCATACTATGCATCTTGAGCCGAATATCACCACATGTACCGCTATGATTAATGCCTACGGAGAGGCAGAACTTTGGAAGAAGGCTGAAGACCTCTTTTACA
>JAJFMK010000033.1 GCA_021772215.1 Chlamydiota bacterium
GAATGCGTGTCTCTTGTCTGGCCTTTTCGGAACCAAACTGCAGCTTGCGGATCAGAGCGCTTTTTCGGTTAAGAACAATGTTGGTCACATCTTCAACGACTCCCTCGACAGACATATACTCGTGCGGAACATCTTCGATAGAAATCGAGATAATCGCCGGAGCTTCGATAGCTGTTAAGAGCACCCTTCTCAGAGCGTTACCTACGGTGTGCCCAAATCCCTTTTCAAAGGGTTCAGCGATAAATCTGGCACTATGACTAGACTTATCTCTCTCCTCAACCGTTAATTTGGTTGGGATCTCAAATTTACCATACTGTAGACTCATATAACTCCTAAAGAGGCTCTTATCTTATAACTTATGCTTTATGCTCGACGTCTCTTACGAGGCCGGCAACCATTGTGGGGAACAGGGGTTCGATCGCGAATAATCGTAATCGACATTCCAGAACTCATCAAGCCACGAACAGCTGATTCACGTCCGGAACCGGGTCCTTTAAGGTTCACTTCAAGCTCTTTTACGCCATAGCTCTGCGCAGATTTTGCCGCATCTTGCGCCGCAACTGTCGCAGCAAAGGCTGAAGACTTTCTTGAACCAGAAAAGTTAACTTTTCCTGCTGAAGACCATGCTAACACCTTTCCTGTCGGATCGGTGATCACAACGATCGTATTATTAAAACTTGCCTTGACATGTGCTATGGCACTAGGGACAGTCTGAGTAATTCTCTTTCTTGTCTTCTGTCCTTTCTTAGGCGGAGTCGGCTTACTCAAAATTAGTCTCCTGTTTACTTCTTCTTGTTAGCGACAGTCTTACGTCGCCCTTTTCTCGTTCTTGAGTTGGTACTGGTTCTTTGACCGCGGACAGGAAGCCCTGAACGGTGTCTAAGTCCCCTATATGAATGAATGTTCACAAGACGCTTGATGTTATTCTGAACAGTTCGTCTTAAGTCTCCCTCAACCACATACTCGGATTGAAGAAGGCTATTGATGCGGGCGATATCGTCTTGGCTCAGCTGGTGAGCACGCATACTAGGGTTCAAATTCAATTTTTCACAGATCTGTTCCGCAATGTGACTTCCGATCCCATAAATATAGGTCAGGCTTATCACTAGTCGTTTCTTGTCAGGAATATCAATCCCAATCACTCGTGGCATAACTTATTGAACTCCTCAATTTTTCTGCTCAATTATTTTAACCGATTTTTTATTTCTTTTCTAGCTAATTTATCGTCCTCGGACCCTTCCTCGTCTCATAAAGCCGTCATAGCGCTTCATCAAGAGGTGTGACTCAACCTGTTTAAGGGTATCGAGAGTCACCCCGACCAAAATGAGAAGGGATGTCCCCCCAAAAAAGTAACTTATATTTTGACTCACACCGAGGAATCGACTAGTCATTGTCGGTAAAACGGCGAGCAGCGCTAAAAAGAGCGCGCCCATAAATGTGATTCGATTCATAGTCGACTCAAGGTACTCCTGTGTCGGTTTACCCTGTCTGACGCCAGGAATAAAGGCACCACTCTTCTTCATATCTGAGGCGATCTGGTCGGGTTTAAACTGCGTAGCTGTCCAGAAGTAGGTAAAGAAGATAATACCCAATATGTAAATTGTCATATAGACGGAGGATCCAGGAGAAAGATAGTTAGCAAAATTTCCAAGCCAGTTACCGGTTCCAAGAAACTGGCTAACCGTTGCAGGAAACATCAACACGGCATTGGCAAAGATGACCGGTATAACTCCTGCATAGTTAACCTTCAAGGGGATAAATGAGGAGGAGCCCTGGACCTCATGTCTGCCAACAACACGTCTTGCATACTGCAGAGGTATCTTGCGAGTTCCCTGAATGATTAAAATTGTCGCCAAGGTGACCAGCACAAAAACCGAGAGCAATACGATAATCGTAGAAAAGCTCATCTGGCCAGTCTCTTGAGAGTCTAAATTGAGCTGCTGAACGATCATACCAATCGCTGTCGGCAGCGATGAGAGAATACCCAAGGCAATGATTAAGCTCATCCCGTTTCCGATCCCGTTATCCTGTATCTGCTCTCCAACCCACATCAAGAACATCGTTCCCGTTGTCATCGTAAACGTTACAAGTAGATAGAATAGAATAGGCATCCCAAACAGTGTGTAATCTAAGATAACGGTGTTGATGATCCCAGGGCTCTCCAAATTCATTCCGATCGCAAATCGGGCAAAAACGGCCGATTGAATCAAAGCTAGGACAATAGTTATAGCCTTAGAATATTTATTAACTTTTCGGCGAGCTGCCTGCTGATTTTCCTGCATCTCTCTTTGCAATCCAGGGGAGAGTGCCGTAAATAGCTGCATAAAGATTGAAGCAGTGATGTAAGGCATGACGCCAAGAGCGATGACTGTCATCTGCGCAAAGGCTCCGCCAGAGAACATATCAATCATCTGGAAAAGATTTTGCGACCCTCCCGTTGCTTGACGAAAGTAGGTCATCGCTAACTCGCCATTGATTCCAGGCACAGCAACAAAAACCCCAATGCGACAGATAACCAGCATAAGGATGGTAAATAGAATTTTCTGTTTAAGTTCGGGAACCTGAAATACCCGACGTACCTGTTGAAACATAGCCCCTTCCTATGTAAGTTTGATCTCTACCTTAGCTTTTTCTAGCTTCTCTTTGGCGCTTGCCGACAGAGCATTGGCAGTGATCTTGACCTTCTTATTTAGCTCCCCATCACCCAAAATCTTTAGACCATAACCAGAACCTTTAATCAGTCCCTTTTTCTTTAGAATCTCGAAGTTGACTTCGTCGCCATCATTGAAATGAGCATCAATAAGCCCTAAGTTGATAGACTCAGGACGTTTTTGAAATCTGACTCGGCTAAATCCACGCTTTGGAA
>JAJFMK010000321.1 GCA_021772215.1 Chlamydiota bacterium
GTAGAAGAGCCTCTTCGGTGTTCTTTTTGGTGGTGCAGATCACTACGAGACGGGTCACACCGGCCGCCAGCGCTCTTTTAATAATAGCCTCAGCATCGGGTAGAAGTTTGGGGTCTGTTAGGTGAAGATGGGAGTCGATGAATCGCATACTAGCAATTTACTACTCAATCGTAATCAACTCAACCTCAATGGTGAGAATATCATCCTTTTTTCGAAAGAGGTAGCGATCAAAGCCGCCAACGCCACCGCCTACATAGAGGCGTCGCTTCTCTCCCACCTTCATGCCTGCGACCCCTTTAGTGAAGTAGGGCAGAGCGATGTTAAGGTCTTGATTCAGAGGGCGCCCCGCGCGCTTGGTGTCGACGATGCAGCGCCTCATGGACCCCACACAGCGCACATGAAACTGAGCTCTTCTGTTCCCCTCTAAAATCTCCCCCTCACCATCGGCAATTTTTTCAGAATAGAGGGAGCCGGTGACCAGCTCCTCGACGCCTTTCTCATTTTTGAGATAGTCTAAAGAGCGAGCCGTATCAGCCTTCGTCGGAAGAAAGGGAAGGGTCACAAGAATGAGAAGAATCCAGATATCCACCACAACCCGGACTCTATCTTTTATAGGAAATTTTGATAAACATTTTCTTTTCTGTTGGCACTATAGGAAGAGAAGGACATACTTCCCTTAATTAAATAAGCCACAGTAGGAAATTAAACATGACACTTACAATCGGAGATACTAATTTCCCACTACCTAGCTCTCATACAGCTCCTTTTACAGGAACTCCTGATCAAATTCTGCAGACGTTTAAGGATATGATATTTGTACAAGAGGAAGGCTGCTCACTTTGCACTGCCAGATTTCATGACAACCCTGACCGCAGTTTTTGGGTCATCGCCGCCCACCACAACTCTTTTCCTGCGCTTGGACAGATTAGCTTTGTTGCCTCTGTCAAAACCTACATATTTGATGGTCCAGGCGATCCGAAATTAGGCTTCCAGTGGAGACTCTACATCTTTGAGCGAATAGAACCTCTTTCTACTGCAGATATTCTAAGATAAGATCAGGGGTAAGCACCTGAGGGAGCAGCTCAGGGTCGCTATCCTTTCCTGGGGGATAGTAGATGTAGAGCGGTACGCTATTTCTACCAAAACGGGCCAGCTCGGCAGTGATGACAGGGTCACTGCGGGTCCAGTCGGCCATCATCTTCACAACGCCTAGCTCTTTCATCCGCCCTTGAACAACTGAGTTGTTGATGCTGACTAGGTTAGATTGGCAGAGGAGACACCATTTCGCCGTAAAGTCTATAAAAACCGGTTTGCCCTCAGAGCGTAGCTCATCGGCACGCTCCGGTGAGAAGTTCTCCCAACCCGCCTCAATTGAAACAAGTCCCTTCTCGTGCGGCTCAAAAAGAGCGCTGTTACGGCCAGCAATAATCACCTGATAGCCGCCATAGATAACAATTAAGAGGCCGATCACGCGGCCCGCCTTGCGCACTCCTGCCTTTCTAAAGGGAGAACCGAAGTGGCCATAGACCCAGCAGCCAAAGGAGATGATAAAGAGTGCAATAAGCAGCCTTAACATCTCCTCACTATCACTTTGCGCCATGAAGACCCAAAGAAGCCAAACGACAGTAAGAAGCATCAAAAAGCCCATCATCTGCTTAAAGGTATCCATCCAGGGGCCCGGCTTGGGTAAGAATTTGAGCCATTTAGGGTTGGCGGCGAGGAGGAGGTAGGGGAAAGCCATTCCAAAGCCTAAGCTGGTAAAGATCATCAAAGAGGAGTACCAGGGCAGCGTCACAGCTACGCCTAGAACCATCCCTAAGAAGGGGCCGCTGCAGGGGGTGGCAACTGCTGTGGCAAGCACACCGCCGAAGAAGGAGGAGAGTTTGCTCGATTCCGCCTTTCTAACCTGTTCAATAGCTTGGCCCGCCCTTGAGGAGAGTCCCATCCCCATCTCAATCACTCCAAAGAAGGCGATCGCGGCGATGAGGAGAACGGCGGCTAAGAGACCAACAAATGTTGGGTCTTGAAGCTGGAAGCCCCAACCGACAGCGTGGCCATAAGCCTTCAAGACCAAAAGAAGGCCCGCTAAAACCCAAAAGGAGATCAAGACGCCCAAGGAGAAGAGCACGCCATGCATAAAGGTGTTTTTGCGACTCTGATTCGACATCTGCACAAAGCCGAGCACCTTGATCGAAACGACGGGTAGTACGCAGGGCATCAAGTTCAAAATCATCCCGCCTATAAAGGCAAACAAAAGAATCATACCGTAAGAGTACTCCTCTTCAACTTCACCCACCTTAAACGGAGGGCGGACAGGAGTCTTCGGCTCCGGAGCGAAAGGGGAGAGCGGTAGATCGATCTCAAAGGCTCTGTCGCCTTCATTAACATCATAGAAGACCAAAATGCCTTTGACATCGTCCGGTCTTTGAGCCGTATCCTCGCGAAAGATGGAAACAAAGAGTCCCCCTTGAGGATCTACAGTGAGTGTAGGCTCTTTTTTGAGATCAATTCCGTTGGAATCTTCCGGAAAGAATTGGACACTATCGGGGGTTCCATCATAGAGCTCTTGACTTACATCAATAAGAACCGCCTGTGGAGCCACCTCTTTGATCGAGATCCCCTCGGCTACTTTTTTGGGTAAATTTTCGACGACTTCAGCAAACACCTTCGCTTTGGCAGGGTCAACATTAACTTCAGAGAGCGTCTGAAGTTTTAAAACCTGGTAGCTATCACCGGGAAGACAGGTGGTATCTGAGCAGACGAGCCAGCTGATATCGGCAGCAATCTCGATCTCTTCACCGGGCTGCAGATTCTCGGGAGGTGTGATGCGGGTTAAAAGAATCAGCTCATTTTCGAAGCCGAAAACGACAAAGTTATTCACCACGCTTCTTTTCGGCGTCGGCCAAAGAAGCTCCTCCACCTCAAAACCGGGCGGCACCACCCAGTTCACATCGACAGCGAAGCCCGACTCTCCCGGATTTTTCCAGTAAGCCTTCCAGCCCTCATCGAGCGTTAGGCGCACGGCAGCATAAAAGGGAACTCCAGCCGCAATCTCCTCGCTTGGCACCACAATGTCAGCAGCGACCGGATTGTCAGGGTCGGGGATCTCTTGAGAGACCTGCTTTTTGAAGAGATCGAAGCCGTCGTTTGAGCCGGTTAAGAAGGGGTAATCCTTTGCCGTTAACAGAAAAGGAACGAGGAGTAATAAAATAAGCTTTTTCATCATGGATTTCCTTGCCGTCAAGAGAGAAAAAAGGGTATCTTTCTCTTTTACGGGGTAAATATATGATTATAAACAAAATTGTTGCTGTCGGCAATCCCTTTATCGACGCCTATACCCAGTCTGATTGGGTGGGGAAATTGATCTATCTCTCTTTGATCTGCCTCTCTGTGATCACCTGGGCGGTTCTTCTTTTTAAATGGCGCGAGGCGAGGCGCTCTAAAGAGAGAGCTCTACTTTTTAAAAAGCAGTTTACCAAATTTCGCCTCTCTCCTCTGCAAATTGAGACGCAAGAGGATGAGAGCAACCCCTTTATCTCACTCTATAGGCTACTAAAAAAGAAGAGCTTAGAAATATTAAATAAAAATCTCAACTCAGAGAAGGTAAAGGCTACAGGTGTCTCGATGCTTTCCTATACCGACATCTCGATGATGTATCAGGAACTTGACCAGGAGAGAAAGAGAAAGAGAGCTGGGCTGGAGCGCCATCTCTACATCCTAGCCACGGTCGTCTCATTAGGGCCCTTCTTGGGGATTTTGGGAACCGTCTGGGGGATCTTGATCTCTTTTTCCCACCTCCACATGGCATCAGGGCTTAGCAACCAAGCGGTCCTAAACGGCCTCTCTTTAGCCCTTGTCACCACGGTAATTGGCCTCATCGATGCGATTCCCGCTCTGATTGGCTATAACTATTTAAGGCAGCGCATCCGCGATCTCGACCAGGAGATGGAGAGCTTTTCGCATGAAATCTTAAGCGCCGTTGAACTCCAATACCGCCAAGTAGACCTATGAACCTATCCGTAAATTATACTTCGTTCTTTTTTGCGCCTTTTCAAAATCACACCTCCTCCGTCTACTCTAATTCACAGCCAGGTTCGTAATAGATATGGATGAAGAACCACTCATCAACTTAACTCCGATGATCGACGTTCTCTTTGTGGTGTTGGTGATGTTTATCTGTATTGCTCCGCTTATAGAGATGGAGAGCGTCAACTTAGCCTCTTTGGGAGGACGTGACGGAACTGATGTGAAAGAGGAGAGCCCTCTAAAGATCGTCGTCACAAATGAGAATCGACTCTTTCTGAATAAGGAGCCAGTAGAAAGAGCGCACCTTTGCGAGCTTTTGAAGGTGGAAAGAACACGCTTTCCCTCTCAAGTGCCGCAGCTCTTTCATGACAAAGATGCCTCATTTGGCACCTACCAAGAAGTGAAAACAGCCGTAGAATTGGCTGGATTTGAGCAGTTAGATGTTGTCCTTAACTAGATCGTTTCAATACGCTTTTTTTCTCCATTTTTTACTTTTGGCACTTGTCTTAATATGGCCTGCCCAGGCGCCCCCAAAAAAACGGGTGCAGGTCAAAGAGGTTCGGCTGGTTCAAGAGAGAGCGGCAGTGGCTGCAGCGCCGACTGCAGCGGCGCCTCCTGCCGCCCCAACTGCAATACCAACAGTGACACCGGTTGCAAAACCAACTGAGGCAGCGCCGCCTACCGAAAAACCCACAACGAAACCGGCTGCGCCGCCTGCGACTCCAAAAAAAGAGGTGAAACAGCCTCCAAAACCCAAAGCTGAAAAGAAAGAGACTCCAAAACCCAAAGCTGAAAAGAAAGAGACGCCTAAAATCAAAACGGAGCCTAAGGAGCCAACAAAAAAGGAGTCCAATCGCCAAAAATTGGCCAAAGCTCTGAAAGATTCACTTGCGAAAATGGAGCGAAGCGAGGCACCATCGTCTTCACAACAGATTACTGAACTGGGTACGATCGACCGGCTCTCCTTTACCACAGCAAACGAAAGCGACGGCTACAGCCCAGATTTGATCAAGAGTTTAAAGCTTCAGATGCAGCTTCCAGAGATGGGTCAGGTGAAGCTCGATCTGACTTTAAAAAGCAGTGGAGAGGTGCTCTCTTTCGATATAATCGATGCGAAAAGCAGCATCAACAGAAAGTATGTAGAAAAGAGACTCCCCTCGCTCCACCTTCCCCCTTTGAAGGGAAGCTATGCAGGACAGACGAAACAAACCTTTACCTTAACGTTGAACAATGATCATCTTTAGATTTCTTATTCTATTTTCCACTCTTTCAGCCACTACGAACATCTTTGTCGACCTCACCTCCGACTATCCTCTTTTGCCAATCACCATCACCTCTAATCAGGAGGGGCCTCTTACAGAAATCTTAAGGGATGACTTAAGCCACAACGGCATGACCAAGCTGGAGGCAGGAGCCGATTGCAAAGTCGACTTACATATAGATAAGAGCCAGCTCTCGGCAAAACTTTACCACCCTTTTAAACAAAAAGAGCTCACCTTAGAGAAGATTCCCTTAACCGGTGAGCTCTCAAAAGATCGAAGAGCGATCCATAAACTGGCCGATACAATTCACAACGCCCTCTTTGATGCCCCTGGCGTGGCCAACTCGAAAATCCTCTATACACGAAAGACCGACCAAGGTTCAGAACTGATCCAGGCAGACTGGGATGGCCATAACATCGAAGTATTACAAAAAGGGCCGCATCTCCTCGTCACACCTGGGTGCATACCAACTAGCAACTGCTTCTACGTCTCTTATGAATTGGGACAGCCCAAAATCTATACTCTCAACACTAAGACTAAAAAATCTCAGAGGCTCACCCTCATTAGCGGTAACCAGCTCACCCCTGCTGTCTCACACCAAAGGGATCGCATCGCCTTTATCAATGACTCGAAGCGAAATCCCGATCTCTTTTTGGTGGAGTTTGAGGAGAACGGAAAACCAAAGGAGCCGCGCCGCATCTACCACTTCCCAAAAGCAACCCAAAGCTCCCCCAGCTTCAGCCCTGACGGCTCAAAACTCGCCTTCGTCTCTAATAAAGATGGAATTGCCAAAATCTACTCCATGCGTATCCCGCCTGAGGGGATGGATGTGCGCCGTGTGCGCGCCGAGCTGATTACCACCTATCCAAGAGAGGCCTCAGCCCCCGCCTGGTCACCGGACGGAAGTAAGCTTGCCTACTGCGCCCGCGGGGACGACGGTATCAGACAGATTTGGGTCTACGATTTTGAAAAAAAACATGAAAGGCAGCTCACC
>JAJFMK010000322.1 GCA_021772215.1 Chlamydiota bacterium
TTATACGTCGCGAACCTTTAACTTCAGATCCAGTTGATACTCAAGTTCAAAATATGGGTCGATCTCTTCTGGCTATTCCATCAGTAGAAAATCCTATTCCCGATCAATTCGCAGCAGCAGGCGAGGATTTCTCCCTGTTAATAAAAGCCTCAGCAGTTTTTTCTGATGACGACGGAGATTTTTTAAGGCTAAATGCCACTCTACCTAATTGGCTAAACCTCACCTATGAGCCCATTATTGCAGGCACTTTGAACATTGAGGGGGCAAGCCGTGATGCTATAGCCGTCCAAGGAAACATTGCCTATGCCATTGGACAAAATATTGGATTGACTATCTTCGACATCTCGGATGAGAACTCACCTGTAAAACTGTCTGAAGTGCCGACGTACCAATCAGCTTCTATTGCTACAAATGGAACGCTTATTTTCACTGCAGACAATGGAAAAGGGCTCTCCATTTTAGACATCTCGGAATCTGGTTCACTCCACCCTATGTCTAGATATCCTCTATCATCTGCACACGATCTTGACTACTCAGATGGGTTGGTGTACGTAGCAAATGGGCTAGCCGGACTTAACATTATCGACATAAGTGATCCTTATTCACCGGTTGAGCTATCCACATATCACAATGGTAAAAGCTTTCAGTTCGTGAAGGTCACTGACCATATTGCCTATACTTATTGGTATAATCCGGCAACCCTAGAGACAATAGATGTATCAAACCCTGTCTCACCTTCCCAACTTGGGACCATGGAAATTTCTCAGGGAATTAATGATCTGACTGTAGTTGACAATTTAGCCTATATAGCCAATTACAATGGTTTAACTATTGTTAATGTTACAGATCCAAGCAATTTGTCTATCCTTGGCCAGTTAGGTATATTTATCGCTGCTGCCTTAGATGTTCAGGGTGACATAGCTTATGTTGCCGCTCCTGTTGAGGGTATCAAAATTATCGATGTTACCAATAGTTCCTCACCTATACTAATCTCGTCTGTAGGGTCAAGCCCTAGAGATGTTCTTATCGATGGGACGTTGCTTTTTGTAGCAATCTATCAAAGGGTTGAGGTGTTTGATGTTACAAATCCCTTGGCTCCTTTTATGCTAGGCTCTTTAGTTACAGATTTTACAGCCGAAGATCTTGCTAAAACATCTAATAAGCTTTTTGCAGCAGGAGATCGTAAAGGACCCCAGATCATCGACATTTCTGACCCTTCAAATCCTGTTTTCCAAAGCTCTGTACCACTTCTAATAAGCCCCGAACCGCGTGATATAAAAGTAAGAGATGACATTGTCTATATTGCTGATAGGTATGAAGGCCTATTGTTAATTGATGTCGTCAATCCACAAAGTCCGCTACTATTAGGTAAGTTGGGCACTCAGAACTTTCAATCCATAGATCTTCAAGGCAACTATGCTTATATAGTGTCCGATAACTCATTTTATGTGGTCGACATTTCTATCCCTTCAACACCATCAACCTTTACATTGCTATCTGGTGGTGGAATTGATTTAGTTGTTCAAGACAACTACGCCTATATTGCCAGTGAAGAACAAGGGCCTAAAATCGTAGATATCACAAATCCGGCAGCACCACAAGTTTTAGACATTTTTCCCAATTTGACTCCATTTGATTCTCAAGGATTAGTCGTCAAAGGAAACTTAGCTTATGTCGCGAATACATATGAAGGATTTCAAATCGTCGACTTTTCAGATGTTTCAAACCCAACTATTCTTGGAAGTTATGAATTTTCATATCTGCTTACAGGTTTGGCTGTCAGCAATGATTTAGCGTTTTTAACATTTGGCTCTCAAGGATTGAGAATACTAGATGTTTCTGATCCGTCAGCCCCTAATTTAATCGGGTCAATTAGCGGGTTTGGGACAGTTTATGGAGTAGATGCTGCTGACGATCTATGCTACCTTGCATCGGTTTCTACTGATCAGCTATACATCGTCGATGTTTCTGATCCAACCTCACCAGTTCTCCTTGGCGCTGTTGGAGCTGGAGATGCATTTGCTGTGACTGTAGAGGGAAATTATGTCTATGTTGCGGCTCAGGCAGATGGCATGCGAATTGTAGACGTTTCAAATCCGAATGCACCTGCTTTAGTTGGCCAGCTGGGAACTTCATACGCTAGAGACATTAAGGTTAAAGAAGGTATAGCGTTTATAGCAGATAACACGAACGGTCTGACAGTTGTCAACGCGACTGTTCCCAATGCTCCAGAGCTTATCGGATCTCTAGTACTATCTGGGAATAGCTTAGGAATTGATGTTTTCGAGAATACGGCCTATCTGGCCACTCATGGCTTTGGTTTACAAATTGTCAATATCACTGACCCCGCAGTTCCCACCCTTTTAGGATCACTAGAAACTTTAGGGTACGCTCGGGATGTTACTACTAATGGAAATCAGACCTATGTAGCTACTGATAAAAAAGGACCTATTGTTGTTGATGTGTCAGATCCTACTAACCCCTACTTGGTAGGAAAATTTACAACATTTGATTCTCAAAAAGTAGACATATTTGGTACCACTCTGTATGTCGCTGATGGTGATGAAGGAACTATGATAATCGATGTGAGTAACCCTGCGGCCCCCATCATCTTAAGCACAATCCCGCGCTCGAAATACGCAACCAGCGATGTTGCAGCTGCTGGAAATTGGATTTTTGTGCTGGACAACCTAATGTTTCAAGTCTACGACGTCTCAATTCCTTCTTCTCCTTTTCTGATAACCTCTGTTAACATGCCTTTATCTGGGGATTCCCTATCTTTATTTGAAAATCAACTGTTTTACGGCTCAAATTTTGCATTCACGATTGTCATTGCAGACAACTGGAAATTTTCAGGTACGCCAACTGTTTTAGATCAAGGAGTAGCTTCTGTTGATGTGACAGCCTCAGATCCGTACGGAAATAGAGAAACAGAAAATTTTAACATCTTTATTGGTGATGTATATGTAAAAAACCCAATTCCAGACCAATCAGTTGCCGTCAACAGTTTTTACCAACTAACTGTTGAACCCGAAACATTCCTAAGCGCTGAAAACCGATCTCTCACATATGACTCCTCACTACAGAGTGGGAGTCTCTTACCTAGTTGGCTTATTTTCAACCCCGCTCAAGTCTCTTTTTCCGGGACTCCTCTTTCTGGAGATCAAGGGGTATACCCAATTAAAGTGATTGCTCAAGACACTCTGGGTGAATTTGCCTACGATATTTATGATCTGACCGTTGAGAATCAAACTCCCTCTCCTTTTTCTCCGGTAGGAGATTTCAGTACTAATGTCGGGTCATTTTTTGTAAATCATTTTAACCCCGTCACCTTTCTCGACCAAGATGGAGACACGCTTAGCTATACTGTTGAAAAAGTTGGAGGGGCAGTTCTACCCTCCTGGTTAAATTTCGACGCCGGTGTGTTTGCAATATATGGGACTCCTTCTTCTGGCGACCAAGGAGTTATGACACTAAGAATGACCGCCTCAGACGGTTTTGGAGGAGTTGAAAACATAAACTTCAACGTAGAGGTACTAAATAAGGCTCCTGTTGGCAGTAGCGGCTGGAGCACATTAACAGCCCCAGTGGGACTACCTTTTGCTGCAGACTTTTCTGAAAATGCCTTCGTTGATCCTGACGCTGATCCGCTAACTATCACAGTTAGCCAAGCAGGGGGTCTACCTCTACCGCTTTGGCTATCGTACAATGAGACACTAAGAGCTTTTTCTGGAACACCTGCAGGTCTGCACAAAGATACATACGATATGGAGATAAGGGTCAATGATGACTTTGGAGGCGAAATAGTTGAGGAATTTCAAGTAGTTGTACCAAACACGACTCCTGTTGTCCTAAATCAAATACCCAATCAAGAGGCTATTGTTGAAGAGGTTTTTGGTTATGTTTTTCCTCCCAGTACTTTCTTTGATA
Organism: Chlamydiota bacterium; assembly: GCA_021772215.1. GTDB lineage: Bacteria > Chlamydiota > Chlamydiia > Chlamydiales > JAJFMK01 > JAJFMK01. The sequence continues at coordinate 3,931 of JAJFMK010000322.1, forward strand.
TCGACAACGATGCGTTGATTTACTCTGCAGAGCTCATTGAAGGAGCTCCTCTTCCCAGCTGGTTATCTTTTGCAGGAGGATCGCGGCTCTTCTCAGGAATTCCACTCTTATCAGATAGAAAGACTTTAAACATTCGCTTAACGGCTGATGATTTGCAAGGTGGGCAGGAAAGTACTAGTTTTT
>JAJFMK010000323.1 GCA_021772215.1 Chlamydiota bacterium
CCATGGAATGGAGAGGCTGACAAAAGAGGGAGAGTATACCTCTATCTCTCTATCAGAAGAGCAAAAAGTGGGCCTTGAACGAGCGAAAGAGGTGGCTCTCGAGCACCTTCCCGAAGCCCAGGTCGAGACGAAGCAGTTCTCCGTTGCGCTTCATAACCGCGGGCAGCCAGAAAAAATAATCGAAAAGATCGACCAGGAGATTACACCTCTATGGAAAGAGATAGCCCAAGGGGATAGCCTCGTTGTCCACCTCTTTAACGGGGGGATCGAGCTGCGCCCAAAGGGCTGGAGTAAAGGCGACGCTGTCAAATCTATCCTCGAAGAGACGCCAAAGGGTGAGCCAATCGCCTACCTCGGCGATGACCGCACCGACGAAGATGCCTTTGCCGAGCTTAACGATCGCGGCCTCAAAGTGCTAGTCACCAAGAGCGTCGAGCGTCCCACCCTGGCCGATGTCGCTATCGAGCCTCCGGGAGAGCTTTTAAACTTTTTAGACCACTGGTTAATTAAATGAACGAGCACAAAGAGCGCCTTGTCATCATCTCCAACCGCCTTCCTATCTCGGTGATTAAAAAAGAGGAGGAGTACCAGCTAAAACCAGGCTCCGGAGGCCTTGTGACAGCCATGGCTCCTGTCTTGCGTAACCGCGGAGGGATCTGGATCGGCTGGACCGGAACGAACGCTGAAGATGAGGAGGAGATCCGCCCACTCATCCAAAATGCCACCAAGGACTTCGGATACTCTTTTGAGCCGGTCTTTTTGAATCAAGAGGAGGTGGATGATTTCTACTTAGGCTTCTCCAATGAGGTGATCTGGCCGCTCTTTCACGACCTTCAGGCGCACTGCCGATTCCTTCCCAAATATTTTGAAGCGTATAAGAGAGTTAACCAAAAATATGCTAAAGTTTGCACCTCAAAGCTTGAGGAGAACGATTTCGTCTGGGTGCATGACTATCAATTGATGCTACTTGGCCAAGAGTTGCGAAAAGAGGGCGTTAAAAACCGCCTTGGCTTCTTCTTGCATATTCCCTTCCCCCCTCTAGATATCTTCTTAAAGCTTCCTTGGCGTTTTGAGATCATCCGCGGCCTCCTCGAATATGACCTCATCGGCTTTCAGACGGTGCGCGACAAACGCAACTTCATCCACTGTATGAAAGCGCTGCTGCGTGATGTGAAGGTAAAAAACCAAGGGGCGATACAGACCTTTGAGGTAGGTGATCGTGAGGTGCGCGTCGGCTGCTTTCCCATCAGCATTGACTTTGATGAATTTAGCACTCTCGCTGCCACAAGGGAGGTGGAGAAGGAGACGCAGTCCATTGAGGAGACCCTGCCGGGTCACCGCTTTGTTCTTTGCATCGACCGTCTCGACTACACTAAAGGGATCCCCTACCGCCTAGAAGCAGTTCGCAACCTACTCCATCGCTATCCCGAGTGGACGGGGCAGTTCACCATGATTCAAGTTGTTGTCCCCAGCCGGCAAGAGATCCCCCAGTATCACAACCTCAAGCTCGAAATCGACGGCCTTGTCGGAGAAATCAACAGTGAATTTGCAAAAAAGGGGTGGGTTCCGATCCACTACATGTACCGCTCTTTAAGCAAAGAGGAGCTCTTAGCCTATTACCTCTCCTGCGGCGTCGCTCTTGTCACGCCTATTAAAGATGGAATGAACCTCGTCTCCAAAGAGTATGTCGCCTCCAACATAGACAACGATGGCGTCCTTATCCTCAGCGAATTTGCCGGCTCCGCCGCCGAGCTTCATGAAGAAGCTCTGCTCGCTAACCCATACGACATCTGCGGCCTCGCCGACTCGATCATCAAAGCGTTCAACATGCCCGATGAGGAAAAAGAGGAGAGAATGCGCAAAATGCGCCGCATCGTCAAACGAAATAACATCTTCAAATGGGTCGAGTCATTCCTAGAAGCGGCCATCTCCAAAGACCTTAAGTCCTTCCCTGTAACCTATGAGTATGTGCCTGAGGAGCAGCCTGTCAATGTATCTTCTTAACAGCACTCCTATAGTCTTAGATGATTATGGCATGCATCTTTACTTCTTCCCTCTCTCAGTTGCTCTCTTCGCATTGATGATGGTGACGCAGGGCGCTGCTTACTATTACGCCTGCCGAAAGCCGGAAAAATCAAAGTTCTATAGCGGGGGAACCATTGAGGCGGCTATCTTTGCACTGCTAGGGCTTTTAATCGCCTTTACCTACGCCAGCGCGCGCGAGAGGTTTGATGAGAGACGTCGTCTCATTACCAAAGAGGTCAACGCTTTGCAGACGACACTCTTAAGATTTGACCTGCTTCCTACCCAAGAGAAAGAGGAGCTGGAGCAAAAGCTCGCAGATTACATCGACTCAAGAGCTCGCTTTTCCCAAATAACAGATCTTAAAGAGGGGATTAAAGAGCTCGAGGTGACCAAAAGTTTGCAAAAAGAGATCTGGAAGCTAGCGGTTAATGCCACAGAAAAAGAGACGAAGAGTTCGAAGCAGATGCTTTTCCTCTCATCCCTAAATGAGCTCTTTGACATTGAGACCATGCGGCTTATGACCATTGTGTCTCACACCCCTATATGGATCTTCTTGATGTTTTGCTATATCGTGTTCATCTGTTCGATTTTAGCAGGATTTAGAATGGCTAAAGTGGGGAAATTTAGCTGGAGCTACAGTGTGATCTTCGCTCTTGCCACGACAGTCACGATGTACATGATCCTCGATATGGAGTACCCACGCTTTGGCCTCATCAGACTGACAAACGCCGAAAAGCAGATCCATGAGCTCGAAAAACAGATTAATCAACCTTCAAAGTAACAGGGTCGTTCACCTCTCCCAAAAGAGACACCGAATACAAGGTATAAGCAAGTAATTAGGTAATCACTTCTTCTTCACGTCGACAATCTGCGCTTTAACTGCTGAGTTCGGGATGGGACCAGGCGTGTCCCTCATTCGATGTCTACCAGTAAAAAATCTTGCAAAATTGGCGATCGCCTTGCCCATTTGCCATCTCCTTAAAGAGTCACTGAATAAGCCTGGGGCAGCCGCTTTACCGTGCTCAAGAGTTTTTATTTTGTCTTTTGAAGATCTTGATGTTCAAAGGCGGTTGCCATTCGATCAATCTCGCTCTTTTTTATCCTTAAGTTTAAAGCAACATCACGCCATGTCGCGCAAGTTCTTCCAACTTCATGCATAATTTTTTTTGCTTGTTGAAAATCTAGATCAAAATACTCAGAAACATCGAGCGCTAAATCAACAGAGGCACTTGGATCTATGAGATCAATAGAAGTTGATAATACTCGAGGCCTTATGTCAGTGGGAACGGGATTTAAATCGTAAACGGGAGATAATCGCCAACCCGAAATGCCTTGGTAAAGAAAAGCGTGATTGCGCAAATGGTCATCAACATTAGAAATCAAAACATTAAAGATAATACGACGCCATAGAGACTCAAGATCCTCTTTTGGAGAGGCACTTAATTGCCTTATAGCATCAGCAATTTCAAGATAGCTATGCATCTCATTGTCTTTGGCCGCCAACACACTCATTGCTGAGAGAAAAGGGATGCGCATATCTTTATTTCGATCAAACCTTCGAGATAATAGGATTACTTGCCGATTAGCAGTTTCAAAACGCCATTTTGGCACCTCAATACCTGCTTTTTTTGCTAAAAAGAGAGCCACTCCCTCCCAAGCAATAATATTAATTTCATCATCTTTACGGGGGAATTTCACTATGGACAAATGTCCATCTTTATCCCTAACAGAAGCTTTGGGCCGTGCACCACCCAGTGATGAGCCCGGAGCAAGCAGTAATTGAAGATCTGTTTGCGTCTCCGACTCATGCATAACATGATTTGAAGCCGATAGAAGCCGACCAACTTCAATTAATGGGGGGATATGATTATGATCATAAGTTGTTAAGAAATTGTCTTCTCCTTCTTTTTTGAAGCGCAAAGCACCCTGTCTTGCTTCATCATCCACCATCAATAAAAAATCCATCTCTCCTAGAGTCCGAGCTGTTCGTTTTTCTCTATTTGCGTTTTGCCTCTCAGCTCGACGCATGAGTAATCTTCCCCAGCGATCAGGAGCAGAGTCATCTAAGGCCCCAAAAAGAGGCTTCTCCTGTGAAGCATGAAAAGCACCGGGTACAAGCTGTAAGGCGGGATCTAGGGAAAATCTGTTGGGGTGCTGTAGCCACTGACGGTCATATTCAAAAGACATACTCTCTTTTCCCTTGCGGTAATGACCCCAAAGGTTTCCCACTTTTATAAGAGTTCCCAAAAGATCAACGTAAACGAAAATTGCCTTATTCATGATTCCCCTCACCCCTCTCCTTTTTAGGAAGGCGAATTCGTTTCGGTAGCTGTTCTGTTTCAAGCCCTAAACCCAACTCATCAGTCACGACATCGGCAATATCTGCAAGCTTCTCAATAAACCCTAAAATGAACAGGACTTTCGCATAAGATTCCAAAGAGACGCCACCATCTCCCTTTTCAATTTTAATAAGGGTGGTTCTGCTAATACCAGCTCTTTGCGCTGCAAGTTGTTGAGAAATACGCCGTCGCTTCCTCGCATCTTGAAGGTCTCTTCCTAATTTTTTTAAAGTTCTCTTAACAGGGAGCGGGGTGTTTTTAATGTTCATAATTACAATCCTTATGCCCATTATTGTATATGATTAGAAACTTAAAAAAAATGTTAATCTGTTTAAACGAGTCTAATAATCAAGAAAATCGGTCAATTCATTGGAAATCAATGAGATACCAACTAAGTTGGGATGAAAGCACAAAAAGGCGGCCCATCATAGGTTTTCAGTGTCTCCTACAGGCCAACCTTCACCGAGACTGGATCACTCACCTCACCTAAGGAGTTAAGTGCGCAAACAGAGTATTTGTCAGCCTTCTTGCTACGCTGATGATCTTGATAGCTTAGCTGAGAGGGGGGAACAGTTATGATTAGCTTTCCGTTGCGGAAGATCATATAACCTGCCAAATCTGGTTCGGGGCTAGCTGTCCAATTGATCTGATAGACGCGATCCCTCCTTGAAAGATAGCAGTCCACAATCACAGCTCCAGAGATGTTTTTTGGGGGAAGGACTTCTGACGTTAATGAGAAATTCAGTTCAAGCTCTTCTGATGAGTTCAAAGAGACATCTTTAGAGAGGGCATTGTAATTTTTTTTAGAGACGATAATTTTGTAAGATCCCAGAATAGAGTTCCTACCCGATGCAAGGTCTTTGATGCTGTAGCTACCCTCATTATCTGTCAGATCAAAGCCGACCAAAGTAACACCGTTACTCGCTTCGACAAGAGCGCCAGAGATGGGACATTTCGAACCACTATCGACAACAACCCCCAATATCGCAGCGGGCTCACTCTCTAAAATGAAGTTTTGCTCAACCTCTTGATCCGCATCGATCACCGCAACAGCTGTTTGTGTCTGAAATCTTGGCGCCTGCGTCACAACGTTATAGCTGCCAGGGGCAATGCCCTTGATGCGGAACTGTCCATTGATGTCAGACAAAATTGTGGCAATCTGCTCTATTCCTTGGTAGACAGTAATGCTAGCGGCCGAAATGGGCTCGGAGCTTACCGCTGTAACAGTTCCAAAGAGGGATCCAAGCTTCTCGACAAGGCTAAAGTTATGCGTTGTCGTTAAATTAGCTTCGATGTTTACCGCCCTGCTTTGGTGACGGTAGTCTACCTTAGTAGCCGTCATACAGTAACTGCCAGGGTCAAGGCCCTCTACTCGGTAATTGCCATCTACATCCGTTAAAGCATTTCCCACAAGGAGAGGCCCTCTTCGAATTTCAACCACTACATTGGAGATTGAATCACCGGACACAGAGTCAATAATATGACCAATCAATGATCCTGGTAGGGAAGCGAGAGTAAGGTTAGCGACGCTATTATTTCGAGATAAAACCTTCGCACCAACTGAATCATTGCTGTAACCCTGTGCGCTGGCTGTAACGATATAATTATCTGGCGCTAAGCCTCCCACTAGGTAGTTTCCACTAGGATCTGTTGTCGCTGTCTTGATCTGGGTAAACTGCTTATAGATCACAACAGTGATTCCAGCCAGAGGCACTCCAGAGAGACTATCCCTTACTTTTCCGCTAACAATTCCTGGCTCTGGTTGAAGGTTAAAAGAGATATTGGTCGTACTTCCTGAAACGATAGCTGCGCCTATTACTGCTCCTTGAAAACTTGCAGCAGAGATACGGACATTATAATGGCCAGGCGCGAGATTGGGGATATTGTAATTTCCTGCCCCATCAGTTAGGACTGTAGAGACTAAAGTTTGTCCTAATAGAAGCTCAACCACCGCTCCCTGAATCGGCTGCAAGGTATAAGAGTCAACCACACTCCCCTCTAAAAAGCCAACATCAGGACTCAAAGTAAAGTTGACCACTGTCGTTGCGTTGGAGGAGACCATGGCAGCTTTAAACTGGACCTGGAAACCGGCAGCTGAGACAGTAATGGTATAGTTTCCAGGAGCTAGTCCCTCGACAGTATAATCTCCATTACTATCTGTAATTGTCGACCAGACAACGCCATTTCCATCTGAGACAGTTACCGACGCATTGGAGATTGCAGCTGCGCTGCTAACATTTCCCGTTACAGCCCCTGGCTGGGGATTGAGGGTGAGATTGACGGTTGTTATCGTTCCAAAAACCTCAATTGCCCCTAAAGTTTTTGATTGGTAGTCTTTTTTTGATACTGAAAGACTAAAGCTACCGGCAGGTAGATCATCGATACTGTAGAACCCGTCTGGATCAGTATAAAGATTTGCAACGACCACAGCACCATACTTGATCTCCATAGCAGCTCCTGCAAGAGGAAAATCTGTAATGGCATCTTTGACCTGCGCTGTTATCTCTCCAGCGCAAAAATCCAGATGAAAGTCCAGAGGAGTGACGTCCCCCGAGATGATCACTCCTGACATGGAGCTGCAGTAATCGTGCGCTGTGCAAAGAGCTGAATAGTTTCCTGGTGGCAACGTATCAACCAGGTATTGACCTAAAAGATCAGTATCGACGCTAGCGATCTGAGTCGTTCCACTAAATACCTGAACCGTTGCCCCAGCAATGGGATCACCTGTTGTCTTGTCATAGATAGAACCTGCCAAAGATCCAGGTAAAGTCGCTAACTCAAAATCAAGGGTCGCAGATTGACCAACAGCTAGGATGGCGCTTTTAAATTCTGATTGAAATCCTTGAACTTTAACAACAACGCGATAGCTCTTCGCTGCCAAAAGGTCACTAAATGCGCAGCCACCATCTGTAGCCGAAATTGTCGCCGCAATCATTAGAGGACCATCAAAGAGCTCAACAGCCGCACCAGCGATAGGTTCAGCCCCACCAACATCTGCCACAAGGCCTACAATGGAGGCTCCAACGGGTACCAATTGTAAATTGACAATCGCAGTCCGATTATTTCTCGGTTTGATACCCAGCGCCGAGTCCTGATATCCAGTCTTCATAGCCACGATTGTGTAGTTGCTCGGTTGAACGTCTTGGAAGTGGTAGTTACCCTGACTATCCGTTATGGCAGAGAATCTCTCCTTCCCTCCGCGAATTAGCTGAACAGAGGCGCCCTCGATAGGCGATCCACTGCTCTTGTCGGTTACCGTTCCCTCAACATCCGCTGCGGAAAAAATATTGGTTGCAAAAAGCAGCAGAACAGATAAAAAACTGAGTGTTCTGGACATTTTATCCAACGGTTATAGTAATAGGTGCGCTCACCTCGCCAAGGGCATTGACCGCTCGAACGGAGTAGCTGTCCTCTTTCTTAGAGCGGCAGCGGTCGAGGTATTTAAGCTGATCGGCCGGAACTGTTACAATCAGTTCGCCGTTGCGGAAGATCTGATAGCTCACCACGCATTCACCCGGACTGGGCGTCCAGCAGATCTTATGGACATACTCTGTTTGTGTAAGGTAGCGATTCTCAATTACCTCGCCCTTGATGCTCTCAGGTGGAAAAGCTATCGGCGTCAAAACGAAGTTGAACTGGGTGTTCCCCAAAGAGGTAATTGTCACTGACTTTGACGCTGAAATAAAATCCTGCTTGATGACAGTAACAGTGTAGTCTCCTGGAGGAAGATCTCCCACGATATAGTTACCGCTATTGTCTGTCACATCGAAGCCGAGCAATGTATCCCCATCTGTCACCAGCACAAGCGCTCCTGAGACTGGCTGGTTTGTACAGCCGTTGGTCACCGTCCCAAAGACGCTGCCTGGCTCCTCCTCGAGCTGGAAGTTCTGCTCTGTATCCATACCAGCTGTAATACTCACCGTCGCCGTCCCGGGTTGAAAACCAGGAGCAGCAGCCACAACAGTATAGGAGCCAGGCGCTAAGTTCTCAATGCGATAATCACCATTCCCATCGGTAAGGGCCGTCGCCACCTGCTGCATCCCCGAGTAGACAGTCACGCTAGCCCCAGGAATAGGATTCATTCCCGTATCTGTTACAGTGCCAAAGAGTGCCCTGGTTGAGTATTCAAAGCAAAATTTAGCGTCGTTATTGCGTTGACATTGATCGTCGCGTTTTTACTTTGCTGCTCATACCCCGCTGCTGACGCTGTGACGGTATAAGTACCCGGCTCGAGCCCTGAAATTTGGTAGTTCCCTTGCGCATCGGTGAAGGTGGTGGCAACGAGAATCGGGCCATTTCTCACCTCGATACGCGCCGTAGGAATGGGATTAGTTGTATCGGCACCAGTGACTTTACCCATTAACGCCCCAGGAAGGGGATTTAAGGCGAGGTTGGCCGTTGTTGTGGTATTGGAAGTGACTTTGGCTCCAACAAAATCTGTGCTGTAGTTTGGCGCGGAAGCGACAACGATATAGTTATCAGGAGCAAGGCCTGTCACAAGATACTGCCCATTAGGGTCGGTCGTGGCTGTGGCCACCAGACTAAACTGATCATAGATCCCAACCGAAGCGCCAGAAATCGGCGCCCCTGTCTGTGTGTCTGTCACAGTTCCCGTGATCGCACCGGGATCGGGATCAAGCGCAAAGTCAACAGTGGTCGTCATCACATTAATGATCGTTGCGCCGACAACTTTTGCTTGGTAATCTGTTGCACTCGCCCGAATCGTATATTGACCCGGAAAGATGTTAAGGTCTGATAGTCTCCCGAACCATCAGTCAATGTGGATGTAATCAGCGTCGTTCCTTGAAAAACTTCAATCCTTGCACCGGGAATAGGGTCTGTTGTGCCGGAGTCGATGACGTTCCCCTCTAAAGTACCGCCATCGGCAATGAAGACAAAATTAACAGTGGTGGTGGTACCAGATGTGACGATAGCTGCCTTAAATTGAGACTGAAAACCGGTTGCTGCGCAGCTGACCAGATAGCTTCCTGGAGCGAGCCCTGAAACCGAATAATCGCCATTGGCATCTGTCACGGCATTGCCCACAATACCATTGGAATTGGAAATCGTAATGGAGGCGTTGGCAATAGGCCCGCCATTGCTCACATTCCCCGCAATGGTTCCTGGCAGTGGGTCGAGGGCAATATTCACTGTCGTTGTCATCCCCGAAACGACGATTGCTCCCACCGTCTTCGTCTGATAACCAGGGTGGGAAGCCGTCACTGTATAGCTTCCGGGCAGCAGATCATCTGCATTGTAGAGACCACTCGGGTCGGTCAGAAGCGTCGCCACAACGACACCGCCCTGCTTTACTTCAACAGTAGCTCCGCCGAGCGGCTGACCATTTATCGCATCTGTCACCTGCCCCTCAATTGCTCCAGTGTCGGGATTCAGAAGGAAATTAAGCGTGTTGACTCCCGCAGAAATGAGCGCTCCGCTGACAGCGGTCTGATAGAATTGAGCTGAACAGCGGACCGTGTAATTTCCCGGCGCTAACATAGCGATGGTATAATTGCCTGTGCCGTCGGTGTCAGTGCTCGCCACCTGCGTTGTACCACTAAAGACCTGAACCGTCGCGCCAGAAATCGGATTCGTCGTCACCGCATCTAGCACCGTTCCCATCAAAGTTGCCGGAGTTGGGACTAACTCAAAGTCGGCTACGGCAGAGCCTCCTGCACTTAACGTGATACTCTTAAAGGCCGATTGGTACCCCGTAGCGCTAGCGACCACGCGATAGCTATTAGGGGCTAAAAGATTTGTGACAGAATAGTCTCCAGTAGCATTCGTCGTTGTCGTGGTAACCAACGTGCTTCCCAAAAAGATCTCAATGGTGGCTCCGCTAATATCCGCCATCGTATTCGCATCTTCGACATGGCCGGAAATTGTTCCACCTGTAGGAACAAGTTGAAAATTAACTGTCGTTGTCTGATTATTACGTGGCTTAATCCCAAATGCCTGCTGTTGATAACCCGCTTTGCTAGCGACAGCGTTGTAACCTCGGGGCTGAACACCAATAAACTGGTAGTCACCATTCGCATTGGTCGTCGTTTGAAATCGAACCTGTCCCGAATGAAACAGCTGGACAAGAGCACCGTTGATCGGTAGCCCTGTATTCCTGTCGGTTACCTTTCCCACAACATTCGCTGCAGCAGATAGATCGCTTACGCTGCAAAAGCAGATAGAAAAAATAGATAGAAATCAAAACAGCTTGCCCATAAAAAACCTTTAAAATTGATAACCGAGTGACCCACCAAAGTAGAGGCCATTGAGATGAACTGCCTCATGGTCGCCATGAAAATGAAGAAGCCTGTAATCGACAAAAATTCCAGCAACGATTCTGTGGCAAAAACATCTCTCGATCCCTAACTTTCCGATACCTCCAAACCCATTCTCATGATTATTGATAGGGCAGAGGTCAAAATTGTTCTTCTCGTAGAGCCATGCCCAAAGAGCCCCTACATCGAGATAGACATTCCAACAACAGTCAAGGGGGTAGACATACTTAATCCCTGCGCTAACGGGAACGATATGAAGCTGAGAGGAATTATTGAGAGGAACAGAGCTACCGCTTGCATAGAGATAACCCACATTGACCCAACCCTCAATCGAAAACTGAAGGGGAAAAGAGAACTCCAACTGATATTCTGGATGGACATCGCCATAAATATCTCGAAACAGCGACGACTCCGGCACAAAGCCAGCCACATGCGCATCAACCCTGTAAGCCTCCACAGAAAAAAAGGTGACTAATAGACAAATGGTAAGACGAAAAATACTCAATGCTATTCTCCTGTTGAAAGACAAGCTTATACAAAAAATTTATATTTTAAAACAATATTGGAATTGAAAATCCACTTCCTCAACACATCGACGATATGAGCCTTAACTGCAGTCTCGAGCAGGTGAGCGTAAGTGCAGTAGGAGTCTGTAGACTGCTTTAGGAGACACTGAATAATTACGGTAGAGGGATATTTTTTTTGCTAATATCAGACAATTGAACAGACTCCATCTTCTTCAGGGTACTCATTTACGGACTCTATCACCATTTCCCGAGCTCCACTAGCTAGCAGCCTTTGTCTGCTATCGGCATCAAGAGCTATAACCTCGTCTAACATTACCCCTTGCGCTGAGAGATATGCTTCCGAAGATGTTGACACCAATAAAGGCTTAAAGAGGCCATCTACATTTTGTAATTTCCAAATTTGAAAAGCGGGTTGAGAAGTGACAATATGAATCTGATTGTCTGGTAAGAATTGGACCCGCCGTACAGGGTATTTGGCAAGAAACTCAAATTTTACCTCTTCGCTATCAAGATCCCAAATAGCAATTCTACCATTACTTCCTCCTATAATTGCCTCTTTACCATCTTCAGAAATCGCAAGACAGCTTGCTTGTTTTTGCTCAAATGACCTTCCCTCATTGGCTTGAAAATTGAAAAAGGTAATTGAACCACCTTGGCGAAGAGAAAGGGTAAAAAAACCATTTTCAGAAATCGCGCTGTCTACCACCGATTGATTACCACTTAAAATCGAATGCTGACCTTGACTAACAGGACATGTGCGTTCTTTACCCATTTGACTATCCCAGCAATAAAGGTCACCATTTCTACCTCCAGAGGTCACCCATTGCCCATCAGGAGAGAGAGCCAGGCTCGTTATTTCACCACTATGTCTGAACAGTGAACGCCTGAGACCAGTTTTACCATTCCAGCAAAATAAATGGCCCTGCATATCTCCTGATACCACCCAATTTCCGTCTGAAGATATAGCTGTAGCGGTGATATTGCTTTGATGCTCTTGGAAATAGGCACTTAAACCACCTGTTTGACTGTTCCAGCTGCAGACCTTTTTACCATCGCTTGAAGCTACCCAGTCACCGTCAGAGGAAAGAGCTACATTGCTAACAGGATTATCATGATTCACACGAGCAAGTTCCTTACCGGATGTAACATCCCAAAGATATGCATCATTTAACTGC
>JAJFMK010000324.1 GCA_021772215.1 Chlamydiota bacterium
GGGGTGGTCGTCTTCAGTAGGGGATGGTCACTTGGGTTGCTCATCAGCCTGCTCGGTTAATTTTTTGATCTCATCGCGAAGCTGGGCCGCCTGCTCGTAATCCTCTTTTTTCAACATCTCGCCCAGCGCTTCGTTGAGCGCCACAAGCTTCGATGAGGGGCTGACACCAACAGGACCCTCGGGTGTCTTCCCTAAATGGAGAGGCCCAGTCGATTTGTTCTCTTTGAAACGCTCAGGAACTCTCTCTTCACTCATTAACTCTTGAACAACCAGGTCGCCAAAGAGCTCATAACACTCGCCGCAGCCGAGTAGATTTCCCGTCCGCACTGCCGAGATACTTGTTCCGCAGCTTCCGCAGCAGAGCCCCTCGCCGACGCCAAGCTCCGCCTCTAACCCACAAGCCGCTCCTACAGTGCGCATCTTCAGCTGCGGACAGTCTTGACACATCGCCAGATGCGACACACCATTCATCGACACCTCGGTATAGACAACGGACACCTCCTTTTTGCATTCACTGCACTCGAAAGGGCGCTCCAGCGGATGCTCCGCGCTGGCAATATCGGGAAATAGCTTAGCGAGATCTTCTTCCATCCTCCACATCCTATAAAATAAAGAAAAAATTTGCAATTGATAGATATGATTAAAAGCTGTATTATTTCGGCCCCCTAAGAGAGACTTGCAAAATTGCTTTGCCTGGAAAAAATGGGGATTTTAAAGCATATTTCAAGTGACAGCGAAGCTGCCACGGTCAATTTGACGAGGTCGACCCTTGAGGGTCGATTGAGAAGAAGAGACGAAAATAGGCTTTAAAAGGGCATTTTTAACGGGCGAATGAGTTTTGCAAGTCCCCCCCTAACATTGGAGATAACATGTCTATAGCACCTACCACTCAAAACCTTTGCGGAATTTGTGAACACAAAATTAGAACTGATAATGAAAAACAACTTTGGTTCACTAACAAAAATCACTATGCCCATAAATCCTGCCTGGATAAAATCAAATCTGTGGAGGAGGACCTCCTAAAAGAGATAAACAGAGGCGTGAGCGGGAAAAACCCAAGAACAGAGAAAGAGTATGCTGCCTTGGTTCCACTCCTAGTCGAATCCCAAAAATTTGTTAGGAGTAAAGTGCGGTTGCTATGTGAAAAGCCTCTGCTCTCCTTTCTGAATGAAAGAGGCGTTGACGCCCTGAAAAACCTTTATTCGATAACAGTCCCTCATATTCGTCAATTTTGGAGTAGATAAAATGCCAGCAATAGCTCAAGAACCAATCACATATACTTCCCACAGAGACCACTGCCGAGTCTGTGAAGAGGAGTTTGTCGATGGCGACTCTCTAAAACCTTGGGTCGCAAATGGAGGACGCTGGGCTCATGAAGCGTGCTACAATGTCCTCATACCTGTAGAGAGAGAGTTAGACGAGGAGATTAAACAAATTGAGATCCGAGCAAGGGCAATATTCCAAGAGATGAGACATCGCATAGTTAATCTGGTTGAAGAGTACGTTTCAAAAATCAGAGGAGATGTAAGAGAGAAAATTGGCATGCCAATTACGCAGTATTTAAGCGAAAATGGTGAAGCGGCGTTAAAGATAAAATATAACACCTCTATTATGTTGATACGGGATGCCTGGCAAAGCGCACTCACCCCTCAAGTTCCTCCCACCTAAACCACGCCTGATCGAGCTCTTTTTGCAAAGAGCCGAGTTTAAAGTAGTGCTCTTTGTCGTCTGAGGCGACGTTTGAGAGCGCCTCAATCTGCTCTTCTAAATGGGCGATTTTTTCGACAAGCTGATCGAGCTCTCTTTGCTCTAAATAGGAGAGTCGATTTTTGGGTTTTTCTCGAGGTTTGACCACCTTCTCTTTTTTCTCGCTCTTTTTTCGCACAGCTAACCAGTCGGACATCTCGTCGAAGGTGGCGCCGTCGCTGACGCTTAGGAGCTGATCGGCCACGCGATCCATAAAGGTGCGGTCGTGCGTCACTAAGATGACAGCTCCCTCAAAATTATCGAGGCTCTCTTCGAGGATTTCGAGGGTGTCGATGTCGAGATCGTTGGTCGGCTCATCAAGAAGAAGGAGATCGCACGGCTTGAGCATCAATCTAGCAATAAGAACTCTGGCTCTCTCACCACCGGAGAGCTGCCGCAGCGGCAGGTCAAGTCGATCGCGATCAAAGAGAAAGCGCTCCGCGAAACTCACCACATGGAGCTCCTTATCCCCAAGCTTCACAGTCTCATTACCAAAGGAGAGGCCCTCTCTGAGCGTCTCATCTAAGTTGAGTTTTTCTCTTTGCTGGTCAAAGAGATGGATCGTGACCCCTTCGGCCAGCTTCACCTGGCCTGCGTCACTTTTTAGCTCCTGGGCAAGCATCTTTAATAGCGTACTCTTACCACTTCCATTTTCGCCGACGACACCAAGGCGATCGCCACGCATCAAGCGAAGATCGATCTTAGAGAAGAGCCCTTCACGGGAGAGGTTTTTCGCTTGCAACAGCTTCTTACTCTTTAAACCCGTCTCCTGCAGGGCAAAATCAGCTTTTTTATCTTGGTTTAACCGCTTCAATTTAGCCAGATTATGTTCGATGCGCGCCGCCTCTTGGATCCTTGAACGGGATTTTGTCGTGCGCGCCTTCGGAGAGCTCTTCAGCCACGCCTCTTCGCGGCGATATTTTGATTGAAGGCCTCTTTGCTGCCCTTTTTGCGTCAGAAGAAGTTCGGAGCGCTTGGTAAGAAAATCGAAGTAGCTTCCTTCGGTCAGAAAATAGCCGGCAGGATAGCGGGGGGAGATCTCTAAGATCTGGTTGCAGAGGCGGTCTAGGAAAAGGCGGTCGTGGCTGATGACGAGGTAGGGAATATTCGTTCGCAGCAGAAAATTTTCAAGCCAGAGGATGCCCTCTAAGTCAAGATGGTTTGTCGGCTCATCGAGAAGAAGAAGATCAGGCTCGTTAACCAAGCTTTCCGCGAGCGATAGCCTGCGCAGCCAACCTCCCGAGAGCTGCCGGCACGGCTTATCAAGCTCGCTAAAGCCCAAAAGCCCTAACGTCGCTCTCACCTGGGTATAATCTTTCGTCTTGGAAGCGTGCATCACCGCCTCCTCGACAGTCCCTTCGGTGATGAGCGGAAATTGCGGCACATAGCCGACTTTGAGACCGCTGCGGTAGATCACCTCGCCCTGATCGGGTAGCTCATGCTTAGCGATGATCTTAAGAAGCGTTGACTTCCCGGCGCCGTTGGGGCCGACAAGCCCGATTCGCTTCCCGGCACTGATCGTCAAAAAGAGCTCCTTAAAGAGCTCTCTTGATCCAAAAGCGCGGCTCAAATTTTGGCAGCTTACAAGTGTCATTAACCACTCCTCCAACCGAGGCGATATCCCGCCCACTTTGCCAAAAGGTGGATCAAAGCCGTGGGAAGTTGAAAGGGTTTCTCCTTGACAACTCGCTTTAACAGCGCTTTGGCAAAAGCTCTGCCGCGAGCTTCTACAGGGGCGGCGCTCGCAAAAAGCATCTGTTGCTCTTTACGCGCTTTTCCAATAAGAATGTGGCGTCGAAACTCTTCCAAAGCGGAAAAGCTGTGCGAGTGATGAACGGTTGCCTCAGAAACATAGCCAACACTTCTGCCTGCCTGTAGAAGTCTTGCGCAAACTAAACTATCCTCGCCAAAGGAGGTTTTAGGAAAGCCACCGACCTGATCAAGAGCTCTGCTGCTATAGGCGGCAAAGGAGTTGGAGGCGAAGTAGAGATAGGACCCAAAAACATCTCGATCCTTAAATGAGCGGATGTGACTTTGAGCCGGGTAGTTAAATTCGCGCGGGAAGCTCTCAAAAAGATCCGCTCCCTCTTTGGGCAACTGCCTGCCATAAGTCATCTGCGCCTCTCCATTTCTAATTGGCATAATAAGTTTTTCTAACGAGTCCGAATCTGTGAGATAGGCGTCCGGTGTCATCATCACCACAATCTCTTTGCCCAGTTTTTTTCGCGCCATCTCTCTTGTTAGCCCGTGATTAAACTCATTTTGAGCAATGACGATGACCTCTACTTCCAGCTCCTGCAGCAGCTCTACTGTCCCATCATTAGAGCTGGAGTCGACAACCAAAATTTTTGGTTTTAGACTGCTCTGCAGAAGAGGCGTAAGACATTTAACAATGTGCTGCTTCGAATAATAGGTAAAAAGGGCAACGCCTACTCTCATTTTTTTTCTCCGACGTGCTACACTTTATCCCATGCAAGTATTTCGACGAAAGGCGCGCTTTATTCCGGGGGCTCTTCTCATCTGCGGCACCTGTGTCGGGGCGGGGATGTTGGGGCTGCCTGTAGAGACAGGACCCGCAGGCCTCTACCCAGCGCTCATCATCAATATTCTATCTTACCTACTGATGCTTCTTACAGGCCTCTACTTTATGGAGGCGACCCTCTGGATGCCCGATCAGTCCAACCTGATTTCGATGTCTCAAAAATTTTTTGGTCGTTTTGGCCAGTGGGCCAGCGGCTTCTTCTTTCTCTTTCTCTACTACTGTCTGATGGTCGCCTATGTCTCGGGAGGTGCTCCTCTCTTTGACAACCTTCTTTTTTCTTGGGGTATTGATCTTGGCGGCTCAGCTTGGCCCTTTACACTTCTTTTTGGAGCGATCATCTTGGTTGGCGCCCGTTTTGTGGGACGGATCAATATTTTACTTATGATCGGCTTTGGCCTCTCCTATCTTCTGCTCTTAGGCGCCGGTACGCCACAGGTGGATACTAGCCGCTTTGCGATGCAGAACTGGCGCTTAAGCCTCTTTGCAGCACCGGTGCTCTTAAGCGCCTACGGCTTTCACAATATCATCCCCTCACTTTCAACCTATCTCGAACGCGACCGCAAGCAGCTGACCCTCTCTATTCTGATCGGCACCACGCTCTCATTTGTCATCTACTCGCTCTGGCAGTGGGTGATCATCGGCGCCCTCCCTCCAGAACTGATTTTAGAGGCAAAAGAGCTCGGCGTCCCCGTCACCGAGGTGCTCGAAAGGCTGACGAAGCAGCCCTGGATTCGCTCTTTGGGTCAGTTCTTCGGCTTTTTTGCCCTAACCACCTCACTGTTAGGTGTTTCCCTATCGATGGTTGACTTCCTTGGCGACGCTTTTTCTTGGGAGAGACGGGGTCTGAAAAGACTCCTCCTCTGCCTACTCGTCTTTATTCCACCCACCCTCCTCGCCAACGCCTACCCCGGAATATTTATGAGTGCATTAGGTTTGGCTGGTGGTATTGGCGAGGCGATCCTCAACGGCCTGATCCCGGCAGCGCTCGTTTTTGTCGGAACCTATCGGATGGGGATGAAAAGTTTTTTGGGAAAGCTCAACTCAAAACTACTGCTCTTTCTCACCGTAGCCATCACTCTAATTATCATGGGCGTCGAGCTTTGGAGCTTGTATAGTATGAGCTAATCAGGCAAAATAGACTCTTATTTTCACGCACCGGTAGCTCAATTGGATAGAGTACCCGGCTACGAACCGGGCGGTTAGAGGTTCGAATCCTCTCCGGTGCAAACCTCTCTCTTAAGCTATGCAGATTGTCACTCTCCCTTCAGGACCAATTGAGACCAACTGCTACCTCGTCGCCTGCGAGGAGAGCAAAGAGTGCTGGATCATAGACCCTGCTCCCGAAAGTACAAAAGAAGTTTTAAAGCAGATCGTGGAGAAGGGATGGAAACCAGTTGCCATCATTTTGACGCACTCACACTGGGACCACTTCGCCGACCTCGCCACTCTCAACGAAACGCTCAAACTGCCGGTCTATGTCCATCAACTTGACACTCCCAATGTAGAGAAACCCGGCAGCGACCAGCTGCCGATGTTTTTTCAGATTAAAGCAGCGAAGCCGACCCATCTGCTAAAGGGCGGAGAAGAGCTTCCTTTGGGCAGCCACACATTTAAGGTGATCCACACTCCGGGCCACTCTCCAGGCGGAATCTGCCTCTATGAGGAGAAGGAGAGAGTGCTCTTTTCAGGGGATACCCTCTTTGAAGGGACGATGGGAAACATCTCATTTCCACAAAGCGATCCCGATGCGATGAAAGAGTCTCTCAACTCTCTTAGGAAGCTGCCAGAGGAGACCCGCGTCTTTCCGGGACATGGCGAGTCGACCCGCATCGGACGAGAGAGCTGGCTTAATCAATTAGATAAAATGTTTTAAGGAGAATTTATGGCACAGTTAATTGGAAAAAAGGCCCCACAAATTAGCGCGACAGCTGTCGTCAATGGCCAAATTGTCAGCAACTACTCACTTGAGCAGTATAAGGGAGAGTATGTCCTTCTCTTCTTCTACCCTCTAGACTTTACCTTCGTCTGCCCTACAGAGCTTCACGCCTTTCAAGAGCGACTTCAAGACTTTAAGTCGAGAAGTTGCACTGTCGTTGGCTGCTCTGTCGACAGCGCCTTTAGCCACCTCGCCTGGCAGCGCACGCCAAAGAGCCAGGGCGGCATCGAAGGTGTTAACTACCCTCTGATCGCCGACGTGCAGAAGCGTGTCGCGATCGACTATGACGTCCTCTCTGAGACAGATGGCATCGCCTACCGCGGCCTCTTCCTCATCGACAAGAAGGGAATCATCCGCCACCAGCTGATCAATGACCTGCCTTTAGGCCGCTCTGTCGACGAGGCGCTTCGTATACTCGATGCCCTGATCTATTTCGAGAAACATGGTGAGGTTTGCCCTGCGAACTGGACTGCTGGCCAAAAATCCATGCGGCCCACCCAAGAAGGGCTCTCCAAATACTTCACAGCAGCCAACTAATATCGATCCACTATAGCGCGTTTCACGCGCTAGTGGACACGACTTAATATACAAAATTAGAGGCTGGCTAGGGTTGTTAGATAGTCGTAGAGATCTTTTTCGGAGGTAATGAGAAGGCTTTCGTGTCGGCGGCAAACATTGAAGATCTTGTCGATAAGCTCATGATCTCCCACGCCAGGCGCACAGATCGCCTGAAGATCAAAGATCGGTTCTGCCTGCTGCAGCTCTTTTAATCCCACAAGGTAATCATCTGAGCTAAAGCCCTCTTCACGCACGCGGTAGAAGAGCAGCTTCTGGTGAAAATGGAGCGCCTGAACGGCAAAATGGAGCGCTAAGCTATCGGGCGGCGGCTCTCCTAACTTTCCTAAAAGCTCATGAAGTGTCGTGCAGAGGATCGCTGTCTCAAATTCTCCCCGCTCCGCCTCTCCAAAAAGCGCAATGGTTGGACCTTTATTCATGCCATTTGCATTTTCTTTTTTTCTAAGCTGTAGGGATTGCTATCTTGATAGCGGCCACATTTTCCAAGTCCCGCCTCAATGCTTAGAAGACGGTTATACTTCACCAGACGGTCGGTGCGGCTCAGGGAGCCCGCCTTGATCTGGCCTGTGTTGGCCGCCACGCTAAGGTCGGCAATAAAGCTATCTTCTGTTTCTCCCGAGCGGTGCGACACAACAGCGCTGTAGCCGCTTGTCTGAGCCAGGCGAATGGCCTCTAGCGTCTCAGTCAGCGTCCCTATCTGGTTACACTTAACCAATAGAGAATTTGCCACTTTTTGTCGAATTGCCTTCGCAAGCAGCTTCGGATTTGTGACGAGAAGATCATCTCCGACCAGCTGGATCTTTTTGCCCAATTTCTCGGTGAGGTATCCCCACCCCTTCCAGTCCTCTTCATGAAGCCCATCTTCGATCGAGTCGATCGGATAGCGCTCTACCAGCTGCGCTAGATAGTCCGCCTGCTCTTCACTTGTTCTCTCAGCAAAGGGAAGCCCTTGCGCCTTAAATTTCTCTTCGACGTAGAGAGTTGAAGTCTTATCAAAAAACTCCGAGGCGGCGCAGTCGAGCGCTAACGAAATCTGCTCCCCTGGGCGATAGCCGGCACTCTCGATGGCTAAAAGAATTAGCTCGAGCGCCTCTTCATTGGAAGAGAGCATCGGAGCAAAGCCCCCCTCATCGCCAACAGAACTACTCAAGTTTTTACTTTTTAAAATCTTTTTCAGAGTGTGAAACACTTCACTTCCCCAGCGCATCGCCTCACTAAAGCTCGGTGCGCCGACAGGGCGGATCATAAATTCTTGAAAATCCAATGAGTTGTCCGCGTGAGAGCCGCCGTTGATAATGTTCATCATCGGACAGGGTAGCATAAAGGTATGACAGCCACCTAAATAGCGGTAGAGGGGCAAATTGGCAGTATGAGCGGCGGCTCTGGCCACAGCCAACGAGACGCCCAAGATGGCGTTGGCGCCAAAGCGCTCTTTGTTTTCAGTTCCATCCGCCTCAATCATCATCTTATCGATTCGCTCTTGGTCGAATATATGCTCCCCCACAAGCAGTCCTGCAATCTGGGAGTTGACATGTGAAACAGCCTGCTTCACACCCTTGCCCATATATTGAGAGGAGTCTTGATCGCGCAGCTCTAACGCCTCCAACGTTCCCGTCGAGGCGCCCGAAGGCACCGACGCCTCAGCCACAATTCCATGATCGGTCGTCACCACAACCTTCACCGTAGGAAAGCCGCGCGAATCTAAAATCATCAGCGCCTTAATTGAACGAATGTATGACATCAAAAACTCCTTTACATTGGATGTAGCATAGCAGAAGTTAAATTACTACACTGTTGACAAATCACCCTAAGACAGGTTATCGTCGTTGACGAGCGATAGTATCAATTTCTAAAACTAATAAGAGTGCAAAATGAAAAAATTCACCTCAACCCTCACAATCCTCTGCCTTCTCTTTTGTGGAGCCACTTATGGGCAGAACTTCGCGATGGATGATGACTGCTATGATGATTATGCTAACTGGGCAGAAGATTGCTGCTGGAACTGGGATGACTGCTACTGGGATGACTACTGTGAAAACCCCTCCCGAGTCTACTTAGGACCCGTCTTTTACTATCGCAAAGCGCGGTTCGAAGCGAGTGGCGAAGGTGAACCTCTCCTAATTGGAAACCTCGAAAACAGAGATCCTCGTGGAAAACTCTGGGGCGTTAACGGTGGTTATGAATATAAAGAGATCTGCTGCCTCTACGTACGCGCTGATTTTATCTGGTCAGAAGGTGAGATGCGTGGCTGCGGAAGGCATCGCCTCCAAGAGTGGATCGTCGATGGACGCCTTGGCTACACCTGGGGTGAGTGCACCCCGTGCGGCTGGAATGTTACCCCTTATGTCGGTATCGGCTACCTCTGGGACAATCGCAAATTTGAGATTGCCATCAATCCTGACGACAACAACGGCAATCCCGGCGAGATCGACTTCAGAGCGCGCTACCGCGCCTGGTTTATTCCTGTCGGTATCTATGGAGAAGTGGAGATCATGTGTGACTTCACAGCAGGTCTCGACGTCACCTGGCGCCCTATGTTTGACTGCCGCGTTAAGACCGACGGAAAAGTTAATGGCAAGGAGGTCGTTTCACAAGATATCGATCTCAACGACGGCAACCTCAGCACCCGCTACAGCTGGCGCATCGAGGTTCCACTTCGTTGGATGATCTGCCCAGATTGGGGTTTCGAGATCGCTGTTCAGCCCTTCTGGGAGCACTACTCTTGGGCTAAAGTGAAGGGAGAACATATTATGGAAAATGACGAGATCAAGAGTACCATCTGGGGTCTTCCCTCCTTCCGCGAGAATGCCTGGGGCTCTAAATTCCTCATCGGCTTTAGATTCTAAGT
>JAJFMK010000325.1 GCA_021772215.1 Chlamydiota bacterium
CTTCTGTGACCCCGATACAGCCGCCCTCGTTACAAAGCGCTGGAAAGAGTATTTCCCTAAAAGAGTCGAAATGGGCGACAGCGACCTAGCCCACTTATAACAAATATTTTAATTCATTGAATTTATAATGTCTTAACAGTCATAAATTATAATAACTCCTATTTTATAGGAGATATTATGAGTGTAATAACTGAAACAGAAAACACAAAAAACAGCTGGTATCAGCAATTTAATCCCCTAAACAGGATTACCAATGTTATATCCGCAATTGCAAGTTACCTCACCTCCTATACAATTACCATTGGTGACCAAGATATGGTCACCGGGTCGGGGAATTTAGCCTCAGAAAGACGAGAGTATCCTCCTTTTGAAAGTATCATCTGCGACGGGGTCGTCAACGTCATCTTAACCCAAAATGGCAACCATCGCGTCACTGTTGAAGCTGATGACAACCTTCTAGACCTCATCACAACTGACGTTTTCCAAAACAGTCTTCGGATCTCTACAAGGGGAAGTTTTACAACAAATAACCCTATGTTGGTCTATATCGAAACAGATAAAATAGCTCAAATTACATCAAAAGGAGTAGGCAATCTTACAGGTGAGGGTCATCTTCACTTCAGCCATCTCACCCTCAAGCATCATAGCATCGGAAACGTACAGCTTAATCTCCAAGGTGAAAAACTTAACGCGACATCTACAGGCGTTGGAAACCTCACCTTAAGTGGCGCTGTAGAGACACAAAAAATTGACCATCGAGCTGTCGGTAACTATAAAGCTTCTAATTTGCGCAGTAAACATTGCAAAGTGATATCTAACGGTATCGGCAATGTGTATATCAACACCTCTGACACCCTCGACGTAAGACAATCCGGAATCGGCAATGTCTACTATAAAGGAAATCCAGCGGTAACACAAAGCGTCGATGGAATTGGAAAGCTAGTGAGGGGCTAATTAGCCCTGCCAGAAGAAAAAAGAGCTTCTGATAAAACCCCTGTTCAGATCTTTCAAAGCGTGATCATAGATCCAAAAGGGTTTCCACTCTGGCACTCACTTTAGGAAAATGAGATTCAGCAAAGTCATTCAGGACAGTGACTGTGTCCCCTTGCTGCTCTAAGATATGAACTTTATGCTCTAACGTTGTCACCTTCTTACCCTCGGCGTGGATAGTGATCTGAGGGATCATTCCCACTCTTGTCTGAGGTCTGTTGAAGGGCCATGGAGCGTCAGGGCTGCAGAAATTTCCGATGCTGTGGAAGAGGAGTCCCTTATCGACATGTTCAGCAGGCATCGCGGTGTGAGGGCCATGACCCACGATCACATCAAATCCACCCTCTTCGATCAGGTTGACCCAGCGATCTCTGGTCTCTTTTCTAGGCTCTAGATCCTGCTCAACATTACCGTGAGCAAAGCCGATAAGAAAGTCATGCTTCTCTTTCATTTCTTGGACTTTCGCAGTGGTGAGGTCAGTTTCACGAACAATTGGCTTTTTGTAATGCTTCCAGTCGTGATTCATCAGCTCCGTCCAACCGACGACGCCAACTTCTAACTCATCTTTCTTTAGGGTCAAAACAGAGCTTGCCCCTTCAACTTCTGCGCCGATCACCTGAGCTTTAGGCATCAAATTCTTTATAGCCTTTGCCGTCTGAACAACACCCTCTACATCATTTTTAGAGTTATCGCAAGCGTGGTTGTTCGCAACACTAAAGGCCCATTGTGCATCAGGGTTGACATCATGAATCTCTTTCAAAAATGAGGCGCTCATCTCAAACTTCAATGAGAGCCCTCGTCCCTCTGCCTCGCCTTCAATAACAGGTGATTCTACATTGGCAATGACCACATCAGCGCCTCGGATCACCCTCTTTAGCTCCTCTGTCATTTCAGGCGGCTTTCCTGATTTAGAGAGCATAATGTCCCCTAAGAAAATAACTTTTAGATCTGTCCCCTTTGCCTCACTCTTTTCAATCCTCTGGATAGCTCCCTCAGGAGCCAGCAGTTCCATATCAGCTTTGTCAGGGTTTCTATAAGAAAAAAAGCTATTAAGAAGGCCATTAATAACGAACCAAAACAGGTCACTTAGAGAGTAGGGAGAGGGTGTGTACTTGATACCCTTGGGCTCTCTTTGTGCTATAGCTTCTGTGTTACAGAGTTGAATATTGCTATTTGATGGTTGAATAGACATGCAACCATTATAGCATATAAGTATTAATTAATTGTTAATTTTAAGTTACAGGACGAAACAACCTCTCAAATGAGCATATCAAAGAAAATAACATATCCTATTCACCATCAGCTAGTAAGCACATACAACGAGTATTTGTTAGCAGGAAAAACAAGTAAATGATAACTCGAAAGGCGGGTAAATGCTTAACCCAGATAAATTTAGCCGAGCGCTTAAAAAAGCCTATAACATCCAAGTGGAAGCGAAATCTTCAAGAAAATGGTGTTAAGGTCACCTTACCTAGCTGAAGTGACCTTAACACCATTGAATTTACTACCCTTTTATATTTAAATATAATTAGACCTTATTTATAATAGTTTCTATGTGTCCATTTATTATAAGAAGGGTTGTTACTGCCAAATATGGTGAAGAACTTGTCTTTGAACATGACTTTAAGAAGGCAAAGTGCCTATTGTTTAAAGCCCCCGCGCATACCCCTGAATCCGAGAACACTATTGTCAAATATCAAGGGAGAATTGTCCATCGTGACACAGTAGTAGATTTTGACTTTAGCTATCTTGTGAGGCATGCATTCTCTTTCTTTGATGAGGGATTACAGCTCGACCACCTAAACGCCCCCTGGGCAATCGAGAACAAACCTGCAAATGCATACAACTATGTTCGCCTAGCCAATAGACCCGAGAAAGAAAGAACTATTTACAATGTAGTATACACCCCGGCTGAACTACTAATGGAAGCACTTACCCTTGACCGAGAAAATGACTACACGTACTACAGCCTGTTCAAGGAAATCTACCTACATAGTAGACCTAAGTATAGCGCAGCAAATCTCCTTAAAAGGGCAATTGAGCTCAATCCC
Organism: Chlamydiota bacterium; assembly: GCA_021772215.1. Lineage (GTDB taxonomy): Bacteria > Chlamydiota > Chlamydiia > Chlamydiales > JAJFMK01 > JAJFMK01. The sequence continues at coordinate 3,042 of JAJFMK010000325.1, forward strand.
TACTCAAAAGCGATATCGTATTCCATGAACTGGTTTCCAATGAATGAGAAGTTCACTGTCCGTGGAAGGACCTTCACTCTACGTGAACTCCTTGATCCGGAATACACCCTGCACCTTGCAAGCCGGGAGGAACTCGAATTGTGGGATGGTGAAAGAAACGACCTGTTTCTTCTTGGATGTGTCCGAAATGGAATGGCATCTCCAGACGAATTACGCGCTACATTGAACGAAAAATTAATCGCACGTCGATACAATGACCTACTTTTTATAAGAGAGGCCGCTGCTACCCTCTTTGATTTAGGAATCATTGATCAAGAAAACATAATGCGGTTGCTCGCCACTGCAACTAGTTGGAATTGCCCTCTCGATTTGATTGCCTACGCAAAACTCATTCCATCTGGCAGCATTACAAGAAGTCAAGTGCTCGAAAAAGCCTTCCAGCTTTATCCAGAAAGCCTGGAAGTGCAACAACTTCTCTCAATTGACAATCCAACAACATGCGAAGAGTGGCATGCAGCAGGTATTGTAAACAGAGATGAAAATGCCCTTTTTGAGGCGCTGAAATTTAAAGAAGCCCCTCCCCACTACTATTACGACTATGCCAGACACTCAACTAAAGAAAATGCTTACAGAAGAACCATCCTCCAACAAGCAGAGCAGAATGAGGAGACTCTTGATCTTTTGTATAAACTCTCTCCAAAGCAAACTGTCTCTCAGCTACGGGAGGCGGGACGCTGCAATCCAACCAGACTCCTTCGATTACTTCGAAACGATCCCACCGATCCGCTGAACTATGCGATGCTGGCAATGGCGATGAAAAAAAATGACAAAATTCTCTTTTCTGGAAAAATGTGGACACGAAACGAGTTGCTTGAAAGGGGTTCTGAAACAATCTTAGCAAGACATCTTTTAGGAAGGGCTACAGACCAAGAGGTCATGCAAAATGAGGTTCCCTTTGCCCCCTCCTACCTTGCAGTTGCTACAACCATGGAGCCGGGACCAGATCGAGATGCGCTGATTGCAAAATATGCCCTTCTTTGCTGGTGGAACAAGGAGTCGTTGCCGGTGTCAACGAACAGCCTAATCCCAGATGAGGGAATAAACACTCAGCCCCCAAATGAATCATGCCGCGTTTTCCTAAAAAGAATGGAGGGCAGGAGCCCTCTTACTATAGTACACTGGTTTGATCGTGCAGCTCCGGAACTTCCGGCATCGATTGTTACAGACTCAGTTCGGTAATGAATTTTGGTTTTAAAACAAATATTCTACATTTAAGTATAGCTAGATTTTCTTTATAAGAATTTCCATGAATCCATTTATCATAAGAAGAGTAGTTACTAGCGTAGCTGGTACAGAACTTGTTTTTGAACATGACTTTATAAAGAAGGCAAAGTGCCTATTTTTTTCAAACGCCTGCGTATACTCCCGAATCCACAAAAACAATCGTCAAATATCAATGAAGAATCGTGCATCGAGCGACAGTTGTAGACTTCGACTATAGCTATCATTGCCTGTATGCATTCTCTCTCTATGATGATGGATAGAGAGCGGCCTTTCACGAGTCATTCAGTGTCTCTTCAAATCAAAGAGCTCTATCCATGTCATCCAGTAGAGTGAGCTGAGACGTCCCGAAAGGGAAATTTTGCTCAAAAACCGCTGGTTGCAAGAGATTATTAAGGGTTGGTAACTATTTGTCAGATCAGACGAAAAGACGTGGAGAGTCCTCTGCTTGGTATGCCAATTTCTGGGATTTTGTCCGACTCTACCTATTATTGCTAACTCTTAGCTCCATGAGGAGTCGTCCTAAATGGTTCTCTCCTTCGCCATCGGCCCCTCTTCCCCAAAAATGGCTGCTTGTGTTTTCAATCAACCCTCTGCCTTCAGTCTGAAGTAAGAGTCCGTTGATCAAAGGGTTTTGATCGAACTTTTTGTGAAGAAGTTTTTGCATCAATTGAACTTTTTGCCCATCTGTGATCCTTTCTGTTTTTTCATCTGCCAAGGCCTGCATCGCAGCTTTTGCCTTAACGGGCTCTGTAGATCGAGAGAGCTCTTTGGCTCTATTGAGCTCTAAAGCCGCCGCACGAGCAGTTATATAGGCTGTTTCTAGACAGAAATAGAACTTTGATAAAGCAGTATCCCCCTTTTGACCAGAAACCTTTAAAAAGATAAGGGTTGGAAAGAAGTTTGAAAGATATCTGAAAGTAGCTGATTTTGAGTTGAATAGGATCGCATCTTCAGGATCACTTAGCGCATCACGTGAAGGAGAAAAGCATTTTTTGGTCCATTCACTGTTAAATCTTAAGGCGAACTCTTCTGGCTGAGGAAGCTCAGACAGATCGATCTCCTCAACGATCCTTTTAGCCAGCTCACTGTAGTAGCTGGCAAAGTCAGAGGGCTTTTTTCTAGAAACTGCCCATTTTCCTCCCTCACAGGTTAGATAGCCCCCCGTAGGAGTAAAGAGAGTATTATAAGAATCACTATGATTAAAAAATTCTATTAAAGTTCTTGTAAATGCCAAAGTAGTACCTTTTATTAAGTTGAAATAATAAACGATTTAAAGTATATTCTAAAGCCCAAAAATAAATAATAATAAATATTTATTAATTAGAAATTCAAATTTTAAGGAACAATTGTGGCTATACCAATTCAAGGACTCCGTTTACAACCATCCGAAGAGGGTGTCTACCCTGCATACTTCTCTTTAGAGCCCACGCGACCCACCGATTACCAAAATATAGTCGATCAAACGAGCTGGGAATATCTTCGTGCATGGGTCGGTGTCCACCCTCCAGAGTATCAAGACGCGCTAAAAGAGCTATGCGGCAGGATATATAAAATAGGCGTTATCCCGTTTGAAGACTACCAGGGAAAGACTGGTTTTATGACCAGACTCCAGCAAG
>JAJFMK010000034.1 GCA_021772215.1 Chlamydiota bacterium
GCCGGTGTCATACCAGGTCTCATCGCCGAGGCGGATAAAAGGATCTTTTTCGCGGTTGAGGTATCCTGAGAAGACATTGGGACCTTTGACTAAGATGAGGCCGCGCTCATTGGTAGGAAGAGGTTTATAGCTATCGGGATGGACGATCATCAGATCAACATGGGGAATTGCCTTACCGACCCCTTTAGACTCCTCACCTGGGCGGTTGAGGGTGAGGATCGGTGAACATTCGGTAATGCCGTAACCTTCGAGTAGCGTCTCTCCTATACCAAGCCCCTCGACAATTTCCAAAAGTTCAGGAGGCGCAGCTTCTGCTCCTGTGACGGTGAGGCGCAATGTCTTCACCTGATCTTTTGTCGCCGCTCTGAAAATCTTCTTGAAGAAGGTGGGAGCTGCGCAGATGAGCGTTGCGCCCCATCGATCGATTGAGTGGGCAATCTTTGCTCCTTCTGTAGGATTGGCGAAGTAGGCCACTTTGAGACCGAGAAGAAGGGGGGTCAAGCCGCAGACCGTGAACCCAAAAGAGTGAAAGGGGGGCAAAATCGAGAGAAAGCGGTCGTTGGAGTAGATGGGAGCAACCTGCGCTGCTGCATGAATGTCGCTCAAGATATTGCGGTGGCTTAGTGGGACGCCTTTGGGCATCCCCTCGCTGCCACTTGTGTAGAGGATCACAGCCGCCTCATTTGTATTGAGGTCATCGAGAGAGTAGTGACGAAGAAGGCTCTTCGTGGAGCGCTTCGAGAGCATTAGGCTTTTTAGCTTATCAAAAAGGGTCAGTTCATAGCGCAGATCTTCAAGCTGAATCAGCTTATCGACAAGGCCACCCAGCTCGGCATTGGGCAGGCGATCGAGGAAGGCCCATGAGGAGAGCGCCACTTCGATTCCCGATGACACTAAGACAGCGTCGATATGTCTTTGACCCACGGTCCAGTTGATCATCACAGGCGTTTTACGTGCCACCTGACAGGCTAAAACCACGATCATCGCAGCGACACTCGAAGGCAGAAGTACACCGACGCGCTGTCCGGGAAGCTTTTTGATGTAATTGGCGAGCAGAAGGACCCTCATCTTCATCTGGCTATAGGTCAAGACGCCCGAGCGATCATCACCGCAAGCAGCTTGCGAGCCATATTGAGATGTTGTATTGAAAAAGAGCTCGGGGATGATCTTTCCTTTTTCAAGATAGAGGCGGCGGCGCTTAGGCTCCAGATTCCAGGCTTTTAGGTTGACCTCAGCCTCCTCTTGCGGCTCATAGCTGATCTCATGTGCCGCGACGCCGAGCAGCTTACCCACCGTCGTGATCTCTTCAGCAGGCACCTCACTAACCTCAAACTGCTCCTCTAAAAAGAGGATGAGCTCTGAGGCATCCAGAGAGTCCAGCCCCAGATCTTGCGCCAGCCGCATCGAAGGTTTGAAGGAGCTTTTCGGCTGTTCTGTCAGACGGCTCAACTCTTGATAGACCTTATCCTTGACCCATTTGGGAATGCTTTTTAACTCCACCACCTCCTCCTCGCGATGAGTTGCCAAAGAGAGGTCGGGTAGCTTTTTTGACCAGGCGCTATAGCGAACAAGCTTCAGCTCCTCGCCCGGCTTATCAAAGCCCATGTCGTTATACCAATTCTCTAAGAGCTGGTTCTGTTCACGGCGCTCTTGGTGGCGATTAAATTCGGCAGGAGGCAAAGAGAACTCAAGTTTTACCTCTCTTCTAGGGTTAAAGAAAATCAAGTTCTTCAACATCCGCCTAAAGCCCCAAAGGACTGTTTTACCCATCGGTTCATGTCCGAAGGCGCGCGAAAAACGGCTCCCCCAAAGGCCGGTCGTTCTGATAAGAACAACTTGACAGCGGGTTGTTTCGCTAAGGATCTTACTTAATCCCGAGGCGCCGCCAATCTGCTCTTTTGCGGTGAGCTTCACCTTCCCAGCCGGATAGAAGATAAAATTGGAGCCCTTCTCAAGGCCGCTGATCACCTCTTCTAGGGCGAGATCCATGCGGCGCAGCTTATGCGTATTGCTAGCCTGGCCAAAGCTAGGAATCGGCACAGCGCGCACCTTCGTCATCAGCCAGTGAACCCCGGGAAGGTAGTACATAAAGTCGACGACCACAGGGCGCACGGCTACCTTCTTTAGAACAGAAAGCGTAACTAAAGAGGGGTCAACCAGGACGCTGGGGTGGTTCGGCAAGAAGAGAATCCCTCCCTCCCCTTTTGGAATTTTTTCTAATACCTCTTTTAAGCCAACCACGCGAACGCGGTATCTGAGACTGAATCCAAAAGAGATAAGTTTTAATAGAAGCCAATGCATTGTATAGATGAGATGATATCTCGCTCTTGCTAAATATTCAAGATCAGGCGAAAATTCAACACTTTATGAGAAAAACGTGGCTAGAGGGCTTTGTCTGGATCTCTTCCAAGACAGCCCCAAATAATATTGAAGATTGTAGTTCAAAAATTGTCGAAACCGAAGATGAGCTAAAAAGGGCGCTCCAAGGTGACGTCAACCGACTCTTGATCAATAAGGAGATTCTTGATCAACCCTTAGTCCAAGAGCTCAAAGCAAACCGGATCGAAATCTACGCCTATCTCGTTGAAGAGGAGAGCGAGCTTTATAAACTGATCTATTGGGGCGTTGATGGCGTCATTACGCCCAATCTCGAAACACTCAAAAAAAGGGCTGAAGAGGCTTTAGAAGAGGTCGACCCAAAGACAATCCATGAATGGATGGAGAAAGATGAGGTCTTTTTGGTCGATGTGAGGGCAGCTGATGAGTATGAAAAGGAGCACCTGAAGAATGCCACCCTTATGCCTTATAAAATTTTTAACCCTAAGTATATTAGCGCCCCAGAAAACAAAAAGTTGGTCTTCTGCTGTCAGATGGGTGGTCGTTCACATTTTGCCGCGCGCCACTTTTTAGCTGCAGCAAGCCCTCGTCCCTGCTATAATCTGAAAGGCGGCATCAACGCCTGGAAAAAAGAGAACCTTCCCCTTATTACTGAATGAAAAATTTTACTAAGCAAGAGATCGAAGAGATATATCACACTCCCCTCCTTGAACTGATTTTTCGAGCTGCCTCCGTGCATCGCGAACATCATGACGCTAAAAAGGTGCAGCGCTGCTCACTCCTCTCAATCAAGACCGGCGGCTGCGCTGAGGATTGCAGCTACTGTCCCCAATCGTCTCGCCATGAGAAGAAGATGAAGGCTGAGCCCTACATGGACAAAGAGCAGGTCCTAGAAGAGGCCAAAAAGGCAAAAGCTAACGGCTCCACAAGATTCTGCATGGGAGCTGCCCAGACACGCGTTCGTAACAACAAAGACTTTGAAAATGTTCTAGGTATGGTCAAAGGGGTGCGCGAGCTTGGCATGGAGGCTTGTGTAACTCTCGGCATGCTCACCAAAGAGCAGGCCGATCGCCTCAAAGAGGCAGGCCTAACCGCCTACAACCACAACGTCGATACAAGCGAAGAGTATTATCCAAAAATTATTTCAACAAGAAGCTACCAAGAGCGCCTTGACACCCTTGAAGCTGTCGGCGACGCCGGCATCTCAGTCTGCTGCGGCGGTATCCTTGGCATGGGCGAGAGCGACGACGACCATATCAGCATGCTCCATACTCTCACCAAACTTAAAACTGCCCCCGAGTCTATCCCTATCAACGCCCTCGTTCCCTGCGACGGCACCCCCCTTGGCAACAGGCCCTTAATCAGCGCCCTAGACCTCGCTCGTATGATAGCCACCACCCGCATCCTCTTTCCAAAGGCGCGCGTGCGCCTCTCCGCCGGCCGTGAAGTGCTAACCATCTCAGATCAAGCGCTCTGCTTCCTAGCGGGCGCCTCCTCGATCTTCGCCGGCGATAAGCTCCTCACCACTCCCAACCCCGAATGGGACCGCGATGAGATGATGTTTCAAAAGCTGGGCCTAACAGCTGAGTAGCAGAAAAAATATAAGTTTCACCCCTTTTCTTCAAAGCTAGACTATTTGGCGATAATTTCTTTACATATCTGATAGATCAAGTCGAGCTCTTCATCGGTAATGCAGTAGGGCGGCAAGATATAGACTGTGTTACCAAGAGGTCTTAAGAAAACCCCTTTTTCCATTAGCTGATTTGTCAGCTTTAATCCAATCGGGTTGAGGTAGCCCTCATCCTCAGTCACGATTTCCGCAGCGGCGATAGTGCCGCGGACGCGGCAGTTCTTAAAATGGGGAG
>JAJFMK010000035.1 GCA_021772215.1 Chlamydiota bacterium
GCCTCGTCGTCGAAAGCCCAAAACAGAGACTTCAGCCTCAGGAATAGAGACTCCTGAGAGAGAAATCAAGGGGGACTTTGGCACATTGAAGGTAAAAAGAGAGGGAACAGGAGGAATAATAGTGTGGCCGAAGCTTTCGGCAATCTTATGGCCAATTGGCTGGCTTCCTGTAGCTAAAAGGATCTGATCAGCCTTAATGCTCTCCCCCTTTGTATTAATGATAAAGCCCTCTTCTATAGATGTAATGCGAGTGCGGCTCTGAAAATCTACCCCTAAGCGCTTCGCTTCGCCCTTCAAAATATTAATCACACTTATCGAGGTGTCGGTGACGGGAAACATCCGCCCATCTTTTTCTACTTTGAGCTCTAATCCCCTCTCTTGAAACCAAGCAACCATCTCTTTGGGCCCAAAAGTAAAGAAAGGACCTAAAAGTTCTTTGGATCCACGAGGATAATTTTTAATTAACTCTTTGGGATCAAAGCAGGCGTGCGTCGCATTACAGCGCCCTCCACCAGAGATACGAACCTTACTAAGTCCTTCATTGCTAGATTCTAAGAGGGTAACCTCAACTGTTGGATCAAATGTTTTTTTAACAATCGCCCCAAAGAATCCGGCGGCTCCTCCACCTATTACTGCAAAAGTTTTCATAAATTTGCTATCTATTATAGCCCTACTCTGTTATTCTTGACTTGCACTAATTAATTACCCCCCCAAATTTATGACATTTAATGATCTTGAACTGGCCAAACCGCTCCTAAGAGCTATCGAGGAGCTTGGCTTTGATAAACCGACGAACATTCAAAAGATCTCTATCCCAAAAATCTTGAGTGGCGTCGACCTTTTGGCCTCTTCAAAGACGGGATCGGGAAAAACAGCAGCCTTCTTGCTTCCTTCATTGATGAAGCTTATTAAGCCAGCTGTAAATTCGGGGGTTGGCCCTCGTATCTTAGTATTGGTTCCAACACGCGAGCTTGCCACACAGGTGGCCCAGCAAGCGATCGATTTGGTCAAATTTATGAAGCGCGCTAAAGTGCTGACCCTCTTTGGAGGAGTCCCCTACGGCAGACAGCTTCGCGACCTAACAAAGCCTCACGAAATAATGATCGCCACGCCAGGACGCCTCATCGACCTGATGAACCGTGGCAAAGTCGATTTTTCTCGCCTAGAGACCTTAATTCTAGACGAGGCAGATCGCATGCTCGATATGGGCTTTATCAAACCGGTCGAAGAGATCGCCGCCGCTACGCCAAGCGAGCGCCAGACGCTTCTTTTCTCCGCTACTTTGAAGGGCCCTGTGGCGAAATTGGCAAAAAAGCTTCTCAACAACCCAGACCAGATCGCTGCTGAAGACGAAAACGCCCAAGAGCTCAAGATTGAACAGCGCCTCCATAAGGTCGACAGCCTTAGACATAAGCACTCTATCTTAGAACATATCCTAAACGACCCGACGCTCCAGCAGATGCTAGTCTTTACCTCAACAAAGATCTTTGCCGATCAGCTTGCCGACAAGTTGATTAGCGACGGACGCGGCGCCGCCTCACTACATGGAGATATGAAGCAGCGCGAACGGACTAGAACTCTACAGGCGCTTCGCTCCGGAGCAATCCAGATCCTCGTCGCCACAGATGTTGCGGCACGTGGTATTGACATTCCAACAATCAGCCATGTAGTCAACTTCGATCTACCCGATAGCCCAGAGGACTATGTCCATCGCATCGGCAGAACAGGACGTGCCGGCGCCTCAGGTGTTGCCTGCAGTTTTGCCCTGCACAAGGATGTGGGTAAGGTGCGCAGCATCGAAACCTATGTGGGCAAAAAGCTCGACATCAAAACAATTCCAGGTCTTGAGCCTAAAAATAAAAATGAAGATGGACCAAGAGGTCCTAGAAGAGGCGGAAAGCCTGGCGACAGATCAAACGGAAGACCAAGACGATTCAATAGACAAAAGAGCCGATGAAAAAAAAGATCAGAAATATTGCCATTATCGCGCACATCGATCATGGCAAAACCACACTAGTTGACGCCCTTTTACAGCAGAGCCAGATCTTCCGAGAAAACCAGGCAATTCCCACACGTGCCATGGACTCCTATGACCAGGAGCAAGAGCGCGGGATTACCATCTTTGCTAAGCCGACCTCCATTGATTATGAGGGCACAAAGATCAATATTATTGACACCCCCGGTCATGCTGACTTCTCCGCCGAGGTAGAACGCATTTTGGGAACTGTCAACTCGGTTCTTTTGGTCGTTGATGCGAAAGAGGGCCCGATGCCTCAGACCCGCTTTGTTCTCTCAAAGTCCCTTAAGATGGGATTAAAACCGATTGTTGTGCTCAATAAGATCGACCGCCCTCACGCAGATCCCGAAAGGGTTCTAAACGAGACGTTCGATCTCTTTGTAGAGCTTAGCGCCACAGATGAGCAGCTCGACTTCTCCTACTGCTACGCCTCAGCACTTGAAGGTTATGCTCTAAATAACGTCGATGACCCTAAAGAGAACTTACGCCCGCTTCTCGATCTGATCCTCAGAGCCACCCCAGCTCCCGAAGGCGACGCAGCTGCGCCCTTTCTTATTCAAGCAACACAGGTCACCTACGATGACTTTTTGGGACGACAAGCGTGCGGGCGAATCCTCAACGGCTCAGTCAAAAAGGGGCAGTACATCTGTCATATCAATGCCGCTGGTAAGAGCAGCCGCTCCCAAATCAGCCGTGTTGAAGGCTTTCGAGGTCTCGAAAAGATCGAACTCGACGAGGCGGGAGTTGGCGATATCGTCGTCCTCTCCGGTGTCCCCGAGATAATGATCGGCGACGCCCTCTGCGATCCTAACAATCCTACAACTCTTCCACCGATTCACCTCGAAGAGCCGCACGTCACCGTCGACCTTTTAGTCAATGATGGCCCACTTGTCGGCAAAAGCGGCAAACATGTCACCCTCAATAAGCTTCGCGATCGACTCCTCCGTGAGCGGCGCGCCAACATCTCCTATAAGATCACAGAGGCGAGCAACAACGAACAGAAGATTTCACTTGCCGGCCGCGGTGAGCTTCACCTAGCTATTCTCCTAGAGGCGATGCGCCGCGAAGGGTTTGAGTATTGCGTCTCGAAGCCGCAGGTTATCCTAAAAGAGATTGATGGGACAGTCTGTGAGCCAGTAGACCGCATCTACATTGAGGTCCCAGAAGAGTTCTCCGGTGTTGTCATCGAGCAGCTTAGTAAAAAGCGTGGCGAGATGCAGAACCTCCAGACCAACGAACAAGGGATCAGCCAGATCGAATTCCTCATCCCCACAAGGGGTATCATGGGCTACCGCAACGACTTTCTTACTGCCACGCGCGGCCTTGGCATCATGACACGTATCTTCGAATCCTACGAACCCCATAAAGGTGAGATCGTCGGCCGATCGCGTGGTGTCCTAATTTCAATGTCCTCCGGCAAGGCAAACGCCTATGCCCTCTTCAACCTCCAAGACCGCGGTGAACTTTTTTCTAATGCCGGTGATGAGGTCTATGAGGGAATGATTGTTGGTGAGCACAGCCGTGATAACGACCTCATCGTCAATGCTATACGAGGAAAACAGCTAACAAATGTCCGCGCCTCAGGTACCGATGAGAGCCTTTCTCTATCCCCCCCGCGGAAGTTCACACTTGAGCAGGCAATCGGCTATATAAACGATGATGAGTGGATCGAAGTGACACCCGATGCGATCCGCTTAAGAAAATCAATCCTATCAGAGGTGGAAAGAAAACGGAAAAAAGTATAGGATAAGAACAACTTTTTGCTCAGCAGCTCTAGTCCACTAGTTCGTTGCCGCGAAAATAAACATAAACATAACTTAAGGAATCTTATGAAAAAACTATTCGTGGGCAACATCCCTCATAGTCATAGTGAAGAGGATCTCAAAGAGCTTTTCTCAAAATTCACTTCAATCAAAAGCGTTAAACTGCTTATCGACCGCGAAACTGGTCGCTCACGAGGCTTTGGCTTCGTTGAATTTGATTCAGATCAGGAGGCGGAAGCCGCCATCGCTGAATTCAACGGCCAACTCTGCGAAGGTCGCGAACTCGTCGTCAACGAGGCACGTCCTATGGAAAAGAGAGATCGCCCTGAGCGCTCTGGCCAAGGCCGTCGCTACTAGTGATTTTTTTGTGGGGTCGGTTAGACCCCACAAAAATAGCGCCACTTCCCTTCCGGCAAGTCGCCCAATTCAAAATCTCCAATACGGATACGCTTGAGCCAAATTGCTTTTAAGCCAACCTGCTCACACATACGGCGAATCTGACGCTTCTTCCCCTGCTTTAGCACCATACGCATCAAATCCGGCTTGATACGCTCAACTTGAGCTTTTTTTAAGGCTATTCCATCTATTTTCAAACCAAAGCGTAAGTTTTCAAGAGCGGAATCAGAAATCTTCCGATCGACACGCACTAAATACTCCTTTTCAACCTCGCTATCCTCGCCGATAATTTTTTTCGCTAAGGTACCGTCTTGGGTTAAAAGGAGCAGCCCCTTGGAATCAATATCAAGTCGTCCCACGACCGCCAGCTTCTTGCGGTGTCTCGGGTCAAATCGACCTGGCCCCACCTGGTTTTCTTCTACGATGAGCTCTATGGCCGCCTTATAGCCCTTTTCTGGCTGCGTCGAGACATAGCCGATCGGCTTATTAAGCAGAATCGTCACCTTCTTATCCTGCTCCTTTTTAGCGCTATGCCTCAATTCAATATGAGAGTTTGGTGAAACCCTCTGTCCAAGGGTTGCGATCACCTCCCCATCAACGAGAACCTCGCCTCTTTCAATGTAGCGATCTGCCTCTCGTCTCGAACAGATTCCACGCGTCGCCATCAGCTTAGATAGTCTGATAAGTTCCAGAAGAATCCTCCACTATTTTCATGTATTCATCCATTGTTACTAGACCCATCTCGCTTCGCCGCGCTTCTAGATTGTCGAAATCTACTACTGGCCAAAGTTTTAGTTGATTTCCCTCGATTGTAAATTGCGTGCCATAGAGCTGCTCTTCTCCTTGGTACATCAAAATCCGATCCTCTAAATAGGCTATATGCCTCTTTGTCACACCTTCCTCTTTTGCCGTTTCAAGACAGCTCTTCATAAACGGTAGATCCTCTGGTGGGAAGTGCTGGACTAAAATCCAAAAGGCTTCTTGCTCCTCGGCATCCTTTGGCCAGCCAAACTCATCAAAAAACTCGGTAACAAAGGGATGGTTTCTCTCATCAACCTGAATTATTTCTTCAACAGTTCCCTCAAGTCGAACCCTTTGGTCCTCTTTTACCATTTTAATCACTGTCTGACTATTGAGAAGTAATGACAAACAACCTATAGAAAGAATTTGAATACACATTGAGGATCTCTACATGATTGCTGTCTTTTTATTTGGACTAGCTGTGGTTGCCACAGCTATCCATCTCCTTTGTAAAAGAGAATTTAAAGCCTTTCCACGAATCATTTTAACATACCTAATCTTTTTCAACGTAGGTGTGATGGGACTTATCGCGGCTTACGGCCACACATTTATGGCCGGTGAGATCGCTGAACAAATTGGCTGGAAACCAGGGAGTCCTTTTCAATATGAGGTGGCTATGGCCAACTTAAGTTACGGTGTCTTAGGTGTTCTCTCTCTTTGGCTTAGACGTCTCTTTTGGGCAGCAACCGTTATTGGCTTCAGTCTCTTTGCTTTTGGCTGTTTTGTCGGTCACATTATTCAGTTTGCTCAAGGTGATTCAGCCCCTTATAACATTGGTCTCTTTGTTTGGTTTTCAGACCTCACCATTCCCCTGCTACTTCTTTCGCTCTTAGGACACCAGCACAGTCGATGGAATCGTGAAGAAGCTGCTTGAAAATCCGGTTATTCGCATAGTTGCTGCTACGCTTCTAATCATTGCGGGGATTTTAGGGCTTGTTCTGCCTCTCGCGCCGGGAGTAGCGCTCATCTTAGGGGGGTTCTATCTCATCAATCCCAAATGGGTTAAGGTCAAGGTTGCCCGCTTTTTAAAGTGGATCCGACGATTTACAAATCATTAAGGAGATTCTCATTAATTCGGTTGTAGCCGATTTTTCTATGATTTTGCTCCAAGATTTTGGACTTTGCAAGTCCACATCTCCTTGACAGTAGAGGACTTGCAAAGTGGGGAAAATTCAAGTGAAAGAGTGAAATAACGGTCCACAAAAATTATACAATGCTCCCCGAAGCCAAGCCTTCACTATGAGTATTTCTTGAGAAATTTTTTTATTTCCATTTCTGTGTAAAAATGATTCATAAAGTCAATAGCCATAATTACATCGATTTCTTTTTGATCATAAATATAGATATTTGTAAATTCTGACTGCAGATTTCCATACCATTTTTTTGGGGAAAAATTAGAGTATTTTAATACTAATTCTTTTAACCCTAAAGCACTTTCAAGAATATTTGGCCACATTTTAATATCCTCATTTCTTATCAAGAGAAGATCATATTTTTCTCCACTAAAAAAGGTGTATTTTTTCTCAAAGTCAAAGGGTGTCTCAAAAATATTGATACCAAGAAGCTCATTAAAATTACTATACCAAGTGATTAATCTTTCCTCAATATGCTTCATATTCTTACTTGAAAAATCTGCAACCAAATCCTCAATACTATACTTGGTTCGGTCTAAAATGTTTTTTTTGTTATCCAGATACCAGAGATGTCCAATATTATTAATATTTTGAAAATAATTGGAAATATTTCGATCAAATACGTTTCGACAAATGTTGATGATGAGTGTTTTTCCATCAGAATTCAGAACCCGTTCTAAAATCGGAAACCAATGAGATTGAATAATTCCATCATTTCGGACAGATTTTAAAGTATCTCTTAGACTAGAAGACCCCACTTTTCCATACTGGAATACCAAAATTCTGTCGTATTTTTCCAAGACTTTTTGGTTATGAGCTTTGTTTGTCTGATCTTCTGTAATATAGGGTATTGCTGACACGAGTAGATTAAAGCTTATGCCCTGTAATACAATGAGCACAATAAAGATGCGCATATTGAATTTCTTTATCATATTTACCTCCTTGAATTTTATTAAGCATTATTCTGACCATTTGATTCTATGTCAAGAGAATATTTAATCCATTAGAAAATGTTCACAGGTGATAATGTGATTAACCCCAAATGGGTTAAGGTCAAGGTTGCCCGCTTTTTAAAGTGGATCCGACGAAATTAGAGACGATCTCGACAAACTCTTGAGGAGCCTCTAGATGCGCCATATGCCCAACGCCGCGAAAGAGATGAAAGGAGACGTTAGGGAGAGTCTCCAGCACCTTTGATGCCTCTTCAACGGGACAGAGATAGTCATCTTCGCCACTGAGCACTAAAAGTGGCATCTTCAGCTTACCCACCCACTCGCGACAGTCAAATTTACGCATTGCTAGCTGCTGAAAATAGACACTTTGGTAGGTAGGCGGATAGGGACTATTTTTGACCATCTCGTGAAACCCACTCACCAGTTCCTCTGAAGCGCTAGGAGAGAATAGTAAAGGACCTAAGGCTCGACCGGCATCGGCATGAGATAGCCTTAATGAGGCCAAAGAGAGGTAGTGGTCAAGCGTCTGCTCCGCTCTTGTAGAGAGATGAAAAAAACCTTGGGCAAAGATGAGCTTTGAGACTCTCTCGGGGTGATTTTTAGCTAACGTCAGGATAATCCCTCCACCCATAGAGTGGCCAAACATCGGAATCGACTTAAGCTTAAGATGATCCAAAAGCGCAATAATATCTTCCGCCATATCTTCGAATGAGGTCTCCTCAACTAACGGACTACTGCGCCCAACTCCCCGATTTTCAACTAGAATGAGTCGGTAGCGCTTAGACAAAGC
>JAJFMK010000036.1 GCA_021772215.1 Chlamydiota bacterium
ATGAGGATAGCATTTCCAGTGTTGCCTTCTCTCTAGATGGATCAAGGGTTCTCTCTGGAAGTTCAGATAACACTGTCCGACTGTGGGATTATCAAACTGGAAAAGAAACTCACTGCTTTAAAGGACATGAGAACAACGTGACTAGTGTTGCCTCCTCTCCAGATGGCAAATTGGCTCTCTCAGGAAGTTTAGATAAAACTGTTCGACTATGGAGTTGTCACACTGGAAAACAGATCTCTTGCTTTATAGGACATGAAAACAACGTGACTAGTGTTACCTTCTCTCCAAATGGCAAATGGGCTCTTTCGGGAAGTGATGATAAAACTGTCCGAATATGGGATTGCCAGACTGGAAAACAGATCTCTTGCTTTATTGGACATGAGAGCAAAGTGACTAGCGTCGCCTTCTCTCCAGATGGCAAATTGGCTCTCTCGGGAAGCATTTGTGGTACTTTAAGACGTTGGGATCTAAGCACAATAGTGAATCAAAGCACAAATGTGAAAAATACTGTTACTGCAAGCAAATCTATGATTCCTTCTGATCAAAAAGGGGTTCTTTTGAGAAACACCGACAACAAAACTATCCGACTATGCGACTATAAAAGTGGAAAAATGATTATTTTTTCCTATGAGGGACATGAATACGGGATTACTAGCACAGCGTGCTCAACGGATGGCAAATGGGCTCTCGTGGGAATCGGCGATAATACTGTTCGACTATGGGATTGCCAAAACGGAAAAGAAATATTCTGCTTTACTGGACATGGTAGTGGGATTCCTAGCGTTGTCTTATCCTCTGACAGCAAGAAGGCACTTTCAGGGGGATGGGATTGCACTGTCAGAATATGGGATTGCCAAAATGGTAAAGAGATCAAATATTTTGATGTAAATGAACCGAGTTATAGCTTAGCTCTCTCACCAGAATGCAAACAAGTTCTTTCGGGAGGTGCTTACACTCATAATATCCGGTTGTGGGATTGCCAAACTGGAAAAGATGTCCACAGCTTTAAAGGACACAAGAATTATATCAATACTGTTGCCTTTTCGCTAAATGGCAAATGGGCTCTTTCTGGAAGCAGTGATACAACTGTCCGACTATGGGATTGCCAAAACGGTAAAGAGATCTTCTGCTTTAATGGTCACGAGGATAGCGTTACAAGCGTCACATTCTCCCCTGATGGCAAATGGGCTCTTTCTGGAAGCATAGATAAAACTATCCGACTATGGGACTGCCAAACTGGAAAAGAGACCTTTTGCTTTACATTAGGATATTCTATTTCTCGGCTACAATTTCTATCTGATGGCAAGCGAATCTCTGTTTCTACAAACCAGCCAGCTTGTCAGATTTGGGAGCTGTTTGACGGCGGTGGTACCATAAATCCCTCTCTCCAATGGACTTCAGCTGAGCCATTTCTATCAGCCCAACAACTCGACATCACTGGCGTCCAAGGCCTCTCAGAGCCAAACCAAAGAGTTCTCCTCCAACATGGCGCTAAGAGTGAATAGTCCTTCCTAAGGCATTCAGAGCTGCCTCTTTCAGACTCTCTGACAGGGTCGGATGAGCGTGAGGGAGGTTGGCGATTTCTTCGACAGTGACCCTTTTTTTAATGCCTAAGACCGCTTCGCCGATCATCTCGGAGGCGTGGGGAGCGACGATATGGACGCCGAGGAGACGGCCTGTTTTTTTGTCGCCGACCACTTTGACGAAGCCGTCGCCTGCGAGGGAGGTGCGAGCACGGGCATTGGCGCGAAGGTGGAAGGTGCCGATGAGGGGATCGATATTGGAGGCTTTGGCCTCCTCTTCACTTAATCCGACAGTGGCCACTTCGGGGTGGGTGTAGATGACGTTGGGGATGGTCATGTAGTCGATTTTGGAGCGGTGGCCGGCGAGGGATTCGACGAGGACCACCGCCTCTTCAGAAGCGCGGTGAGCGAGCATCGGTCCATCAATCAGATCACCGATGGCATATACGTTGGGAAGAGATGTCTGGAAGGCACCATCGACAATGACATCGCCTCGTTTGCCAAGTTCGACTTTGGAATCGAGCCCACGGCTATTCGGCTTTCTGCCGACAGCGACGAGAACCACGTCAGCCTCTTCCGTGACCCCTTCAGCTGTGAGGTGCACTTTATCTTTCACCTCACCTTTGGTCAGTTTGGTTTTAAGATGGAAGGTGACGTCTAGCTTCTCAAGTGATTTTTGGAGTTGTTTAGCGGCAGCGAGGTCAAGGGGGGTGCAAATCTGATCTAGAAGTTCGATCACAGTCACCTTGGAGCCGAGTCTGGCATAGACAGAGGCGAGCTCGACGCCGATCACACCGGCGCCGATGACGCATAACTTTTCTGGTAGTTTCTTTAAAGAGAGCGCTCCTGTTGAAGAGACAACTCTCTCCTCATCAAACGGTAGCATCGGCAGCTCGATCGACTCTGAGCCATTTGCTAGGATAATCGATTTTGCCTCGATGATTTGATCACCAACTTTTACTTCGGTTGAGGAGACAAGCTCAGCCTCCCCTTCGATAACCTCAACTCCATTTTTCTTCACGAGGCCGGCGACGCCGTTGACAAGGGCTCCAACAACCTTCTCTTTTCGCTGCATCATCTTATCAAAGTCCATGCCGCTCTCTTTGACCAAGATGCCAAGCTCTGCCGCTTGCGTTTGAATGCGGTGAAACTCTTCTGTCGCCTGGAGAAGTGCTTTAGAGGGGATGCAGCCTACGTTGAGGCAGGTGCCGCCTAACTCCTTTCGCTTATCGATCAGCGCCACCTTCATTTTCAGTTGCGCAGCGCGGATCGCTGCGACATAGCCGCCAGGGCCGGCGCCAATTACAACGAGATCGTACTGCACTCTTCCAACTCTTTTTTGATGTTAACTAAAAATGTCACAGCCTCTTTACCATCGACGACGCGATGGTCATAGCTAAGGGCAAGATACATCATCTTGCGAATTACAATCTCTCCATCGACCACTACGGGCCTCTCTTGAATGGTGTGCATCCCCAAAATTCCAACCTGGGGTGGATTGAGTATCGGCGTGGAGAGAAGTGAGCCGTAGACACCGCCATTAGTGATGGTAAAGCCGCCGCCCACCATCTCATCAGCGGTTAGAGAGCCCGCACGTGCGCGGGTGGCAAAATCTAAGATCCGCTTTTCAATATCAGCCATGGAGAGTTTGTCGCAATCTCTTAAAACCGGCACGACAAGGCCGCGCTCGGTTCCGACGGCGATACCGATATCGTAATAATGGCGCGTAACGAGGTCGTCGCCGTCGAGGTAGCTGTTAAAGGATGGCGCCGCCTGCAACGCATTGACAACCGCCTTCACAAAAAAGGACATCAGTCCCAGCTTCACATCATACTTTTCTAAGAAGCTCTCTTTATGTTTAGCGCGAAAGCTCATCACCTTAGACATGTCCACCTCGTTAAAGGTGGTCAACATCGCCGTTGTCTTCACCGCATGTAGGAGCCGCTCGGCAATTACTTTTCTAATCTTCGGCAGCCGCTGGCGTGTCTCCTTTCGAGAACCCGGAGCCGTAGCGCCCGCAGC
>JAJFMK010000037.1 GCA_021772215.1 Chlamydiota bacterium
GCCTCATTGACATCCCCTGCTCCTCAGGTGGGTTGTCGGGGTTGTTTACGATAAGTTTTCTCTCTTCTAAAATCACCTCTCCTTGGCCGTATACTCTTACGACATATACCCCTTCATTTGCATCCTTTGGCCCTTCTTCACTAATAAGCGTGTTGCGTCCTTCATCATATTCTAGCCAACGAGGTAAATTGGCACCTCCTGCAATCGGTTTATCAACAAATAGCCACTGGAAGGCTCTACGCTTAGCTACGCTTTTTGGTATGGAAAAGCCCCCAGGAAATTGAAAGCCTTTAAAGGCCTGTACGCGAACAACTTTTTCTGCAGTAACTGTTAAAGGCTGCTCATACCCTTCATCAATTGAGAGTGTATGAACTCCTTTGCAATACTTCTTACTGTTAAATAGATTTACCAGTAGTCCACGTTTCTTATACCAAGCTAAACCAAGTCCAGCTACTGCAGCAAGAGGTCCTGCAATGCTAAGCGCTAACTCTTCATAGGATGTTCCTTGGACACTTAAATTGAATACGGCTTCTGCGCTCTCGGCTCCATCATGTGCAATCACCTGCAGGGGAATACTTTTATCACTAAAACTACCGGTATCTCCCCTCCCTGGTTTACCATCAAATGCGCGCGTCGCTGGGTCAAATGCCAGCCATGCAGGCAGTGGCTTTCCTCCAAGTTTTTGTGCGCTATAGATGAGCAGATCCTGGTTAGGGTCTTCAAATGTTGTGTCAGGAACAGTGAATTTAAATGACTGTCCTACTTGAGCAATCTGATTCGATAGTTGATTTGCAACAATAGGGGGCAAGTTACGGCTATCTTCAATCAGCAAAGTAAACGAGTCAAGCCCAAGACCTCCTCTTCCATCATCTGCTATTACTGAAATACGCATAGCAGCTGGGTCTTGCGCAATCCCATTAAATGTTTGCGTATCTCCATCAAAGACAAGCCAAGTTGGAAGAGGGTTTCCCCCTTCTAATACTGAGCGATAGGTAAGTGGATCGTTATCTAGATCGGTGAACGTTAAGGGGTTTAAGGTATACTGAAATAGCTTTTGAGTTTTTGCTATCTGGTCAGGAATTTCAGTTGTCAGCTGAGGAGGGCGATTACCAGATGTAATATCAGAGACAGTTACCCCAAAAACAGTCGAACTTTCTGCGTTATAGAGATCTTGCGCCTTTAATTCAATAAAATAGGCACCCTTATCACCCTCTAAAGGATCACCTATAAATGAACGTAACCTATTATCAAAACTCAACCACAATGGCAAAGGTTCACCTTCACTTTGCTGAGCACTATAAGTTATTGCATGTCCATCGGGATCAACAAATGTGTCAAAATCTAATGTGAATAAAAAGGGATTATCAACGAAAGCTTCTTGATTATCAATCTCCTGCATAAGTTGAGGAGCGTGATTTGGGTAAAAATTCACGACACTGCTCGCACTACCATGAAAAGAGTCCTCAGCTGTAACAGTAAGAGGAAATGCACCTTGTGCCCCTAAAGGTACCACTCCAGAGAGGGTCACAGTCACGGGATCAAATCCCATCCAATTCGTTAAGCCCTCAACATAATAAGTGAGTGGATCACCATCTGGATCTAAGAACCCATCTGGGTCCCAATCTATGCTAAAAGCGGTTCCTTCGGTTACCCACTCTTCATTTGGAAAGCTTACTTTAACGGGGTTTCGGTTTGGAACATCTAGTGAGAAACTTGTCTCCCCAAAGCCTCCATACTGATCATCAGCGCGTAAATTGATTAAGTGTACTCCTTGATCACCAGCTCGTGGGATACCACTAAAGAGCAGTATTGTATTGTCAAATTGAAGCCAGTTAGGTAATGGTGCACTAGAATAAACAAGAGGGTCACCCTCGGGATCAACAAATGTAGCTGCTGATATGCTGTACTCAAAATGCTGATTCACTAGACTGCTTTGGTCGCTCAAAGGGATTTGCAAAACAGGGTCACTATTGTCTACATTCAATCTAAAAATCGTGCTTACTTCTCCGCCGAGTTGGTCATCAGCGATAAGCTCAATATTTAGCACGCCTCTATCTATCAGCTGAGGTGTACCTGTAAAAAGTCGGGATTGACTTGTGAAAGATAACCATGTTGGAAGTGGGTCTCCACCCACTAGGTTAGAAAAATAAATGAGCGCATCATTATCAACATCAATAAAAGTTTCAGGGCTAAAACTAAATGCGAAAACAGTTTCAGCAACAGCTATTTGATCAGGGATAATGTTTTGAAGTTCCGGATCAGAATTTGGCACTGTAATTTGAAAATTTTCTTGAATAGCACCTCCATAGCTATCGCTTACAACCATTTTGATTTCATATAGGTCCCGATCAAACCCTGAAGGAAATCCTGAAAAGGCAAGTGCGGTTTCATTAAACGAGAGCCAAGAGGGCAGAGGAAATTCTCCTTGTTGTGTCACTGAGTAATATAGAGTATCACCATCTGGATCAGCAAAGGCGTGAGAAGAAAATTCCTCAGAAAAAACTTTTCCTACAGATGCGATTAAATTTCCCCACCCAGTACTTCCAAAAGGTGCTTTATTCGTCACAGTAAGTTCAAAGCCATTCTGCACGCTACCACCAAAATCATCAAAGGCGAATATATCAACCATAATCGCCCCCTGCTCTCCAGATAGAGGAGTTCCAAAAAGAGCAAGCAATCCCTCATCAAAAGTTAGCCAGCTAGGAAGAGGGGCTCCTCCTGCTAGTTCGGCAAAATAGCTTAAATCATCCCCATCCTGATCTTGAAAAGTTGCTGCATTAATGTTGAGTGTAAAAGGTGTACCAATATCTGTATTTTGATTCGCTATTGGCAAGACGAGGATAGGCGAGCTATTTTCAACAGTGAGGTCATATATATCATAGGCAAATTCTTCAGCTGAATTCTGTGCGATCACTTTGATAGGATAAGTTCCTTGATCACCAGATTGTGGGAGACCAGAAAAAGCAGCTTCAACTTCATTGAAAAATAGCCAACTGGGCAAAGGATCTCCACCTTCTAATGAGGCGCTATAACTCAAAACGCGGCTGTTAAGCTCTAAAAAAGTTCCATCATCTACTGCATAATCGTAGAAAGCCTTAACAGCAATTGATTGATCCGCAATAGGTTGAACCACGTGAATATTGCCAACAAATATGTTAAAATTGTCAACTGCACTGTTTCCAGCAAAATCCCTTGCTGAAAGCTTGACATTTACTCCAACATCATCACTTGTCTTAGGAACTCCAGATAGTTTCCAATAATCGACATCAAAAATTGAAATCTTAAAACCTGATCCCGGAACAAAAATTTGATCTTGGGAGGCGAAGACAGAAAGTAATCCAGGTATGTGTAACGATGACCTATCAACAGGATATCTTGGGTCTAACACATTCATACTAGTTAGCAAAGCGCCATTATCAGTCAAAAATGCCCTATTTCCAATAGTTGCAACATCTCGGACATATTTACCTGTTTCTTCACTATATAGCATCCGAGGGTTGAAAGGATCGGCTACATCAACAATTTTAAATCCCCCATACCCATCAGCGACAAATAGCGTAGTTCCTACAACATCAACTCTTTGCGATTGAAAACTCGGAAGCTTACCCAGTAAAAAAGGGGTTTGAAGATCTGATACATCAACTGCTGTTGGCCCCGTAGATCCCTCTGCAAGGTAGGCGTAATTGCCTTTAACAAACACGCCCTTTGGTTGCCCCCCATATGTCTTTAACAGGCTATTGACAAATGGCTCTGCCGGGTTTAAAACATCAATTATCGCAAGTCCTGTAGAACCTGCTCCCACAAAAACTGACGTTCCATTAACAAATAGACCTCTAGAAGTTCCAGGAATATCAATTGATCCTAAAAGAGCAGGGCTTGTAGAGTTGCTCACATCAATTGTGAAAAGCCCGTCATTGTAAGCAGCTAAATAAGCTATCTCATCTTGGACATTAACCTCGTAAACATTTAAATTCCCAAAGTCCCATTCACCAATTATCTCTGGCTCCATTGGATTTGAAATATCGACAATCTTTAGTCCCTCTCCTAATGAAGAGATATACGCTAAATTCCCTGTAATTTCGATCTTTGTTGGCCTCGCTACTCCTATTGATCCGGCAAGTGTTGGTGAGGAGAGGTTAGAAGCGTCAGCTATCATCAACTCGTCTAAATTGAGAGCCGCGAGATAGCAGAAGTTTCCTTGAACTGCCACACCATTAACTCCTTCGTCCACTAATAGCGAACCAAGTGGTGATGGATTAGAAGGGTCTGAGACGTCTAAGATCGTCAACCCTTCATTATCAGCTAAATAAGCGATAGAGCCTACTACAGCAACATCATTGACGACAATGTTGGAATTTTTCTCATATCTGCTAATCAAGTGAGGATTTAATGGGTCTGAAAAATCTGCAATGCTAAATCCTTGGGAGCCGTCAGCTACATACGCTAATTCCCCCTGAATTTCTAAATATTGAGAGTTTGCATTGCGTAAGGGAAACGAACCGACAAGAAC
Source organism: Chlamydiota bacterium (assembly GCA_021772215.1). Classification (GTDB taxonomy): domain Bacteria; phylum Chlamydiota; class Chlamydiia; order Chlamydiales; family JAJFMK01; genus JAJFMK01. Next base: position 4,511 of record JAJFMK010000037.1, read on the forward strand.
TGGATTAGAGGGATTAGAAAGAGAAAATATTTTAGGTCCCCACCTATCATCAGCAACGTAGGCATATGAACCATCCACAGCAATATGCCTTGGTTTTTCTAACCCCGTTTTCCTTGCTCTAGAATAAACATTCAAGGGATCAGAAACAACCAATACTCTTAAATAAAACTCATTACCAAATTCTTGTTCAAGAAGGTATGCATAGTTGCCATGAATCGCTGAAGATATGAGCTTATTGGAGACAAACCATTGACTTAAGAATCTAGGATCAGTTGGATCAGAAACATCTAGAAGCATCAAGCCTCGGTTTTGGTCAGTAACATAGGCCACGCTACCTTCTACCTGAATCTCTAAGACAGTATCAAATATAGGAGAAATCGCTCCAATAAGTTCTGGGTGGAATGTATCTGTAATGTTCACTACTTGAGGACCATCAACATAATTAGCCATAAAGAGAGTATTGTTGGCATGAGTGATTCCAAACCCTCCACTTTCAGTCTCTAAAGAGGAAACAACAAACGGGGATTCAGGATCAGTTACGTTCACAACTTGCAAGGAATCATAGCTTGCTACATAGGCAAAATTGTCTGTAACAACAACATCAAATTGTGAACCCTCAAGCTCTGTAAGAGAGAGAATAGTAGGCGAAGTTGCATTACTCACGTCAATAATTTCTAGACTATAACTGTTTAATAGGTAGGCCAAATTCCCTTTAACAACAACCTCTTCACTGCTGTAAGTTTGAGAAGAAGGAATCTCTATGAGTATTTGGGGGTTATTTGAGTTCTCTATATCTACAATGATGAGAGATCTAACCCCAGTAACATATGCAAAGAGACCAGAGACAGCAACGCCTCTAGTACCAACGAAATCCAGATGTCCCAATAACATGGGAGCAGAAGAATTTTGAACAGAAATAACGTCTAAACCTCCACTGGAGGTAACATAGGCTATATCATTTCTCACTGCTAGTTTTCTAACCGTCATTTCTAGAGGATATGAGCCTAGCAGTGAGGGAGAAAAGGGATTAGAGACATCTACAATCTTAAGTCCGCTAAGCCAAAAATCATCACTCGCAATGTAAGCTATACCCTCTTGATAAACGACATCATCTGCGCTTCCTACATCCAACCTTGAAAGAAGCGTAGGCGTTGATAGATTAGATACATCAAAAATTGAAAGGCCTAAGTAATCATCAGCCACAAACAGATGGTTACCATCAGCAACTACTGACCGTGATCTAAAAATGGGAAAATCTTTAACAATGACAGGGGAAGATATGTTAGAGATATCTGCAATGTCCAGGCCCATAGCTCCCTTTGAAGTATATGCGTATGAGTCTTTGACAAAAGCGCGTAATGCACCATATGTTTCAATTGCACCAACAGGTTGCGAAAAGGTGTGGGTAAAGTTAAGCCAATCTGGAAGCGGCCTCCCATCACTTTGGGTAGCGTCCAGAGAAAGAACGTCATCATCAGAAAAAACTTGGGACGCTTGTATCTCTAGAGAAAAAAGCTCATTTTTGCCAATAAACTGGTCAGGTATTGGGTTGGTAACCGTGGGATTGGAAAGCGTCGAGCGGCCAATCATTTGAGATTTAACATCAGCTTGATGGAGGGCAGATGGCTCGCTTCGATGTTCAGATCCTCTTTGAAGCCAAAAAGCTACACCAAAAACTGCGCCAGTTGCAGCTCCAGTAAGTGCAACACCTTTTAGAATTTGTGCAATTCTCCTTGATCTACTCTCTACAACGGTTGGTTCTGGGGCCTCTTCCTTTGTTCTCTGCCAAAGCGAGGCCATCTGTTCTCTAAAGTGTGTAAATGTTTGCATTTTATATTTTCTCCGTTGTTAAGCTTTATGTAGATTCACTGTGAGCGTCCATCTCAACAAATATATTAAAAGTGTCAACAGCGGAGTCTCTTGCTAAAAGCTCTATCTTAACTCCAACATCGTCATTAGTAGTAGGAGTTCCAAACAGCTTCCAGATATCAGTTTCTATCGCTTCAATATATTTTTCTCTTTCACAAACTCTAAAGAGCTGATGTCCGAACAACTTGAGTCGATCGCAAAAGCCTCCAAGGTGTGATTCAACTTTTGGTAACAATGGATTTGTTACATCTACAACAGTTAATTGCCCTGCACCCTGTAAAAAAGCTTTACCCCCTGACACAGCAATATCATTTACTAGGTTTGAAGTGGTTAACAGCGTATTTATGATGGTGGGGTTTGCAGGATTTGCCACATCTATCATCCTTAACCCTTCTCCTTCATCAGCCACAAATAGTGTGGATCCTGCGATATCGATTTTTTTAGAATTGAAAAATGTAAATTTTCCAACCAAAGTGGGTGCAGCAATGTTAGTAAGATCAACGATTTTAGGTCCTTTATTTCCATCAGCTATGAAAGCGCGATCCCCTTGGACAACTACGCTGTGAGACTGACCTGAAGTATCTATTGAGCTTATCAAGGTTGGAGAAGTTGGATCTGTTATATCCACAATGTTCAATCCATGCTCATAGCTCGCCACATACGCAGTATTATTCTGAACAAAAAGCCCAATGGCGTTACCGGGCAGATCGAGCTTGCCAATTGAAATAGGTTCCATAGGATCGCTCACATCAACGACCAGTAAGCCGGTAGATTGTGTTACGGCAAAAGCAATGCTTTCTTGTAGCACGACCTCAAAAGCATAAGGAGGAGTTTCTAATTGCCAAACCACTATTGGAGAGGCTGCATTTGAAATATCTACAATTTGTAACCCAGTGTTATAAGCAGCAACGTAAGCAAAATCACCCTCTACTGTCAGACCAACGCTAGTTCCAACATATACAGATCCGAGAAGAGACGGAGATGATGGATTTGAAACATCTATGATGTGTAATTTGCGTTTATTACGAGAAATTACATAGCAAAATTTCCCTCGCACAACAACGGCATAGATCCCTCCAATTTTCGTTAGTGAACCTATCATGAATGGTAAAAAAGGATTGGAAATATCCATAATTCTGAGTCCATAAGAAGCGTCTGCTAAAAATGCAAAATTATCGACAATGTCTAGCTCTTGTATATTTCCTAGACCATAGCTTCCAATGACTTTAAGATCAGTATCATCTGACACATCAATGATTTTAAACCCATTAGCACCATCTCCTAGAAAAATCAAATTTTCTCTTACTTTTAAATGGAAAGAAGAAAATGAGAGGGACGTTGAAAATTCGCCTACAAGGTAAGCTGATTTTGGTAGTGTAATATCGATAATTTTCGGTCCAGTTACACCTGCGGCAATATAGGCATAATTTCCATTAACAATCATATCCATGCCATATACCTCCCTGACGATTTTAACAGCTTTTGGATTTGATTTGTTTGAAGCATCGACTACAACAAAGGTGCCTGAGGACAACATGTAAGCGAAGTCTCCTTGAACCTGAACAGATAAAATTGAGTTCCAGTTTAAACTTCCCAGTAGCAAAGGAGAAACCGGGTCTGTTACATCTAGCACCAGTAGCCGCTGATAGTGGTCAGTTACATATGCGAAGTTGTTTTCAACAAAAATACCCGTTGGATAGCCAAAAGTTGGTGAAAGAAATCCAAGAAGAGTTGGAGATGAAGGAGTCGAAACGTCAGCCACCAGCGGACCCGATTCATAATTAGCAACAAATAGAGTGCTGTTCAATTTTGCAATCCCATAAGCGGGACTTGCTGCATTCAGGGAGCCTACCAAAGATGGTTGCGATGGCATTGAAATATCAATAATGACTAACCCATCGTGCGAATCCCCCACATAGGCGAAGCTACCATCAATGATAACATCGACCGCGCAAGTCGTGATAATAGAACCCACTTCTACTGGCGCGGAGCTATTATTGACATCAATTACTCTTAAACCCGCTGTTTTATCTGCCACATAAGCAAAACCCCCTTCGACAAAAACGTCCCGAGCACAATGAGTTGGCGCATACCCAAGTAAAACGGGGTGAAAAGGGTCAACCACGTTGGCAATACGTAATCCATCATTGCTAGCAATATATGCGAACCCTTCCGACACAAAAACGTTGTTTGCTTCAACACCATCCATATTTACCCCCCCTACAATAATCGGACGGGAAGAATTAGAAATATCGATTATTTCTAGGCTATAATGTTGAGAAAGCGACTGAATAGCAACGTAGGCAAAACTTCCCATTACCGCCATTCCAGCTGCGCTTCCTGAAGTAGCAATAGAGCTAATTAGAAATGGGGATAGAAAGTTCCCAACATCTATAATTTTTAAACCGTTGCCCCCATCAGCCAAATAGACTTTATCATCTTTGTAAAAGAGACCCTGAGCTTCATCTGCCGCAAATCTTGACATTAATTTTGGTTTGGCAAAATCAGATATGTCAAAAATGGACAACCCTATATTTCTATCTTCGATGACGAATAAATGTGTCCCATCTGATACAACAGATATAGCTGCAAAGGAGGGAAACATTGATACTGGTGTTGGGTTAGCGAGATCTTCAATATCGAGAACCGTAACACCTGAGTAGTCATCGACGACGTATGCAGTACTACCTTTGACAAAAAGATCCCGAGGGGTCCCGTTATACCAAGTCCCTGCAAGAAGAGGCTCATTTTTGAAATCCAACCAGCCCGGGAGAGGTGTGCCATCTTTCTGAGCAGCTTTTAGTTGCCAAAATCCCTCTCCTAAAAAAACTTTTGAAGCTTGTATCTCTAAAGAAAATGGGACATTTCTTGCTGTGAATTGATCAGGGATGGGATTAGTGGCTACTGCGTAAGAAAACATCGTGGACTGCACAGCAACGGATTGATTCTCTGAGCCTGTTCTTCGCCAAGAAGCTAGGCCAATGGCTGAGGCCGCTGCAGCACCAGCGAGGGCCACGCCTTTTAGAATTTGCGCAATTCTCTTCGACCTTCTCTCTACAGCAGTTGAATCTTGGGCCTCTTCCTTGGTCCCTTGCCAATGTGAGATCACCTGTTCTTTAAAGTATGGTAGTGTTTGCATTCTATGTTTCCTCAATTTATTGAATGTCTCTAACGAAGACATTAAATACCTGCCAAATAGCCTGATCTCTAAGCACTAATCGAATACTTTATAAAATGTGCGTAAAACTCAGCAAATTAAGAAGCTCAACTCCATCTCTTTTTCGTTGCCTCAATATAATCAAGATTATCATTGGTAAGAGCCTATGGGTCTTGGTATTGAAAGTAAAAGGTACATTTTTAGCTGCAAACTGGTCAAAGACCAGACTTGCAAGTAATGAGCAGTCAAATAGCTAAATCTGATCAACGATCGATTTTTCGGCTAACAATGAGTCTAGAGAAATTTTTTGACTCAAACAAAAGGGGTGTCTATAGCTTCTTCTGCAATAACGTAATCTCTCAAAGATTAGCTCACTCTTAAAATAATTGGGCATTTTCTTGCTTAATCAAACAACTCAATCTTCTATTTTTTATTTCAACCCCAAACGTCAATCGGTGATAAAAGCATCTATTTCCCACCCAAATCTAGTAAAAACTTGTACTTTGTCCTTTTTTCTCGCATTTAATAAAAGCCTTGCGCTAAATATTTAACTCAAAAGGTGGCAGGAAAAACTTTTATTTACATGACATACACAAAATGTATTTCAGTGTCCATTTTTTTTGCAAACCCTAAAAAAGTTATGTAAGCGCATAAGGTGACATTACAACTCCTCCTAAATAACATCTTTTTTTTGGGATGTTAAATTGGGAACATGTGGCCCCATATTTGGAGGAAAAATTTTCAAAAATATGCATTTTTCAACTTATCATATTATAAAATATCTAAATCTTTTGAAACAAAAAAATCCCCTTTGCGCTTACACTTTTACCAAAATAGCATTGACAGGAAATCTAAATGCGTATGAACCCTGCTTTTGATTGCCAAGTGATGTCGGTAATATAGAGCCATCTTCTAATGCAACACCTATTTGTGCCAGGAGCTTCTTCACCATTATATGAAATCGACATCTCTTGATGATAAAAAAACTCTTCGTTTGAAATCGCTGCTAGGTCAGGAACACGAGTCTCTACGGTTCAGATTTCGTTAGCAGCTTGAGACCTAAAAGAAAAGGAGTGGGCTCCCAATTTACTTTGAGTAGAGTCTGTTGCAATCTCAGGTTGTTCAGAAGAGGCAGATGCAGCTCCAGCTTTGACATCTTGCATCACTTCTGATTTAGGTGACAGGATCGAATCCAGTTTTCACAACTATAACGGCGATAACTGTGAAAAAAAACCAGAAGCTACACCGTATCATAAAAGCCCTTCTTGAGGGTGGTAAGGTCACTGCCGAATATGGACCTCTAAAAGGTGAAACCATCACACTTCACAAACACACTTCACAAAAACACTTAAGATTAGACAGCGCGGCCTAAAAAAACATTTAAGGCCGCCTTTTTGCTTTAAAGGGATCATCTCTTCTTGTCCTACTTGATAAGAAATCCCTATCCATCATACAACTTAAATCTCACTACAATGATAGGACATCACCATGAGCTTAACTGTTGGACCCAAGCAGAGAGTCAATTTTTCTTCTGGCGAACAGCCTCCTAAGTCGAATGAGATTGCTAGCGCCATCCAGAAATTCTCAAACGGTCTCATCAATCGTTGTTACGTAGATGATCATGGTCACATTCAAACAATACAGAGTTCAAATGATGTCACCCGCTTAATCAGTAGCGGGTTCATCTTAAGAGCTGTTGAGGGCAAATTCTACCTAACGCGTGGTCTTTTAGGCGGAAGTCCTGGAGAGAAGTTTTCTTCTACAGAAGCGCTAGCTCAAAAACTAAAGAGCACAGACTTAAACGATGCTAACTATCCCCCTTTGCAAGAGCTAGCGATTGTTGTCATTGACCTCTTTGCTAAAAGGCCTACAAAGACAAAACCTCTTATTGATGAGGTTACGAATCTAGCATCCGCTAACAATACTGTGATTACAAGAGCTCTATTAAAAGTTCTAGTAAAGGAAATTAATGAGGGAGTACTCCTCGATACCGACCTCCTCAAAGCCTTAAGATCAACACTCATCAACTCCTCCATCGAAGCTCTCGACGCTGACGACCTCGTCCAGGTTCTAAAGATAACGATGAGAAGAATTACAGAGATCCATAACCAAGATAAGACCAGCTCTAAGCTCAGTACGGCCCTCTCAACGATTTCAGACATTTTAGACGTAATGGGTGATGCCAATGTAATTAAAGTTGGACGTATTAACCTCCACGACCCTCTATATAAGATCTTAGACAGTTTAAGTGATGATGCTGACCTGCTAGTCGCATCTCAGGCCGCCTATGCAAAACAGGCCTTGGTGCGCATGCCCAACGACGAATCAAAATCGCGCTCCTTTTTTCGTCGCACCGGCGCCGCTGTAAAGGGCTTTGCCTCGCTCTCCCAAGTCATGACAAAACAGGACCTTCAGTCCATCTCGGAAGCTTACGACAACTTCAAAGAAGCACTCAGTTTTCAAGTGGGTAAAAAAGAGTGGTATGGAGATATCCGTATTCTTAAATTATTGTCTGAAAAGAAGCATTATGAACTCTTTAAATCGATCATGGATACGCGAATTAAAGAAGGTAAAAATCCCCATGTTGTTGGTAATATTCTCTTCCTTCTTCATGAGGCAGCCCCAGTTGCCCAAAAATGGGCCCTTGAGTGTATGGCCGACCTCTTCCTAGATGACAAATGGGGCGATAAAAAGAAAGTAAAGAAGATCATACTTAACGAACTCCTCTTTTGTGCTACTGTACCAGCTATTTCAGGTATTGCTAAGGAAGTCTTATCCTCTATTGGAGATAAGTGTAAATCAAAAGAGCAGCAGAAGCTTTTTGACGCACTTGTCGACTTCGATGAAATCAAAGAGCAGCCAGTGCATCACGTAGAAGAACCTTCCACCGCACTCATAACCGAAGCACAAAAAGGAAACCAACTCACTTTAGTTCAAAAGCTTGAGCAGCTACGAGAAAGTGCTCTCACCAACGAAGAAATCTCTAAGGAGCTCGCCTCCTATATCCCTGTCTTAGGAAGTCGCTGTCTCTTCGACCCCAAAGAGCAAGCTTCGGGTCTAGAGGAGATGGTCGAACAGTTTTTACAAGGGGCGGACAAGGTCTTTCTTCTTATCGGTGATTCCGGTGGAGGAAAATCTACCTACCTTCGTCACCTTGAAAGACGCCTCTGGAAAGAGTGGACACCAGAAAAACCGATTCCTCTATTCATCAGCTTGCCAGCACTTAAACTTCCCTTCAGAGGAGCCATCTCGGAAAGCCTAGGAGAGCGAGGGTTTAGCAAGGCGGAACAGGAGGAGCTCAAAACGAAACACTCCTTTATTTTTCTTTTGGATGGCTATGATGAGCTAAAACAAAAGAGAAACCTCTACGAGGGCAATCAACTGCAGCATTGGAACGCAAAGACAATCATCACCTGCCGCACGCAACACTTAAGTGGAGAACAGAGCAGCTATCGAAACTACTTCACCCCACCATCCAGCAGCCTAATCTCCGCCGCCCGACTCGATGAAGCCTCCACTTCTCCCTTTATACTTCAACAGATAGAAGCCTACTGTAAAAAGTTCATCCAGCAGCATAACATCCCCAGAACTTGGGAGCAGTATGAGGCTGATTTCAACAGAATCCCTGACCTTTCTGATATCATTCAAACACCTTTTCTCCTTCGAATTATTGCCGAAGTTCTCCCTGCAATTCTCGGAGCACATAGCCAAGGTGACATCAAACTTCTTCGTATCGAAATATTTGACGCCTTTGTCAATAATTGGTTCAACCGTGAAGAGCGACGCATCCAGCGGATGGAAACAGATATTGATATCCCAGACCTAAAAAAAGCCTTTGCCGCCTTTGCAAGAAAACTTGCCCTCGAGATGGTGGAAGATGAGATTGTATCCGTTGATTACGAACCTAGTTCAGACCCCTTTAACTCAACTTCTTCCAAATGGGAAAAGTATTTTTCTTCTGACTCGAAAATGACCCTGATCCGCTCAGGGGTCCCTTTACGTAAAATTGGTCCCCATTCCTACGCGTTTATCCATAAATCGCTCCTTGAATACTTTAGTGGACGAGCAATCATAAACAGGGAAACTGGTGATGCAAAACTCTCTATTTCTTTTGACAACCTCAACAGGAAAATTTTAAGCCGAGAACCTGAAATCATTCGTCTTCTTGCTGAGTGCCTTACAGAGGATCCAAAACTTGAATCAACACTATTCGAAATAATTGAGCGTTCCAAGCAGGATGAAGACGCGGCCGTGGCAGCATCTAACGCCATCACAATACTCAACGCTGCAAATATCAATCTTAGCCGTCGTGACTTTAGAGGAATCCGCATTCCTGAAGCAGACCTCTCTCAAGCAATCATAACGGCCACAGACCTCTCACACGCTGACCTTAGAAAAGTCCGACTAGACAGATCCATATTAGACTATTCAACTATTGCCTTTAGTGATACCGATGGCTTGGAATTAGGCCAAAAGCCCTTTCAACAAATTGGCTTACACAATTGTCTAGCGTTTTCTGTTAATCGTCAACGGGTGATAACAGGAAGTCATAATGGAACTATTCGCATAGGGAATTGCCAAACGGGAAAAGAGATCTGCAGTTTCAAAGGACATGAGAAAAGTGTTGATAGCATAGCCTTCTCGCCAGATGGAACAAGGGCACTCTCCGGAAGCGCAGATAAAACTGTAAAGCTATGGGACTGCACTACTGAGAAGGAAATTTACTGCTTCTCAGGACATGAGAAGGATGTCAGAAGCGTTGCCTTCTCGCCAGATGGCAGAAGGGCTCTATCTGGAAGCAGCGACAAAACTGTACGCCTGTGGGACTGCGAAACAGGAAAGGAAGTCTTCTGTTTTAAAGGACATGAGGATGGGGTTCCCCAGGTGGCTTTCTCTCCAAATGGATCGAGTGTCCTTTCCGGAAGTTACGACACGACTATTCAACTATGGGATTGCCAAACGGGAAAAGAGATCTTCTGTTTCAAAGGACATAAGGATTGTATTTCTAGCATGGCCTTCTCTCCAGATGGAACAAAAGCTCTCGTTGGATATTTCGGTAACGCTATCTGCCTTTGGGACTGTAAAACTGGAAAACAAGTCTACTCTTTTATAGGACATAGTGATTCGGTTACGAGCGTCGCCTTCTCGCCAGATGGCAGAAGGGCTCTAACTGGAAGCCACGACAAAACTGTACTCCTGTGGGACTGTGAAACTGGTAAAAATATATATTGCTTCAAAGGGCACCACGGTCATGTTACCAGCGTCGCCTTCGCACCAGATGGTAAATGGGCTTTTTCAACTTGCGGAATGGGAACATTAAGGATTTGGAATCTGGACATAGTCGCTGCCCAACGCTCCCAAAAAGCGAATATCATAAGCGAAGACAATGGCTTGATTGAAATAAGGAGCACATTAGATCAAATAAATACAACTGTCCAACTTTGGGACTTCGCAACCGGGAAAGAGATCAGCCGCATCAAAGTACAGGGATCACCTCAAAGTGTCAATGTCTCCGCAGATTGTACAAGAGCCCTCGTAAGCTGCATTTCTGGCATCAGCAGCTTGAGGGATTGCAAAACGGGAAAAGAAATCTGCTGCTTTGAGGAGCCCTGCCACGAGCCTGAAACCGTTGCATTCTCTTCAGATGGTAAATGGATTATTTGGTCCCAGCGTTCCCAAATACTCGAACTATTTGACTGTATTACCGGAAAAAAAATCTACGACTTTAAAGGGCATGAAGAGCACGTTAGTTGCGTTGCCTTTTCACCAGATGGAACAAAGGTCATCTCCGGAAGCTATGATAAAACTGTGAGACTATGGGACTGTACTACCGGAAAGGAAATCTACTGTTTCACAGGACATGGTAGCGAAGTTGGTAGCGTAGCTTTCTCGCCTGATGGAACAAAGGCCATCTCCGGAAGCCATGACCAAACTGTAAGACTATGGGACTGTGCTACTGGAAAGGAAATCTACTGTTTTAAGGGGCATAAAAGGGGGATTACAAGCGTCACCTTTTCTCCTAATGGAAAATGGATTCTCTCCGGAAGCGCCGCTGGAACTGTCCGACTATGGAATTGGAAAACCGAAAAAGAGATCCACTGCTTTAATGTCGGACCTTTTGTCGACAAAGTTCAATTTCTGTCTGATGGCAAGCGGATCTCAATTTTTCAAAACCGCATTACTTGCCAAATTTGGGAACTCTTTGATGAAAATGGTGATTTTAATCCAGCCCTGCAGATGAATCTGGGTGGTTCTTACTTCTCTGCTCAGCAGCTCGATATTAATGGCGTCAAGGAAATGTCTGAGCCTAACCAAAAAGTCCTTCTTCAACATGGCGCTAAAGACATGAATAGCACGCCCGAAACTGTTGAGGAACGCCCCTTTGAGGCATTCTGATAGTTTTGGGTACGCATAGGGCAGGTTGACAAATCCCTCAATATCCTGAAAATTTGTCCAGCTATAGCTGACATTTTTAACCTTTCAGACTAATAAGGCGCATCAACACAACAGATGAGTACTTTTATGGCTACTTTAGACATCCAAGCATTCAGAGCCGCCTCTTTCAGACTCGCTGACAATGTTGGATGAGCGTGAGGGAGGTTGGCAATATCCTCTACGGTTACCCTTTTTTTGATACCTAAGACCGCTTCGCCGATCAGCTCGGATACGTGGAGGGAGACGATGTGTACGCCGAGGAGGCGGCCTGTTTTTTTTGTCACCGACCACTGTAACGAAGCCATCGCCGGCGAGGGAGGCGCGGGTACGGGCGCGGGCGTTGGCGCGCAAGAAGAGAGTACCGATCAGGAGGGCGATCATATCATCGGCCTTGTTGCGGGAACAGGCCCCATTCGAGAAGAGCGAAATCATTTGTAACTGCGAAGTGATTCATACAGTCAACCCTTCCGACTAAGGCCATCTCATAACATCAGTAACCCACACACTGCAGAGTTAAATTTGTTCTGCCTATCCCACTGATTATTATGATGTTATGTGTAGCATTGCGTAAAAAAACCATTACTTGTATAATGAAACTAGTCAGACTAGTCAGGGGAAACATGGACCTAAGAAAAGAGCCGAGAGGCCTGCCATTATGGAAAACACAGGATGCCAAGGCTGAATTTGCCAGGCTGGTTCGAGAGGCAGCTAAACAAGACCAAGTAATCACTAATAGAGATGAAGAAGTTGTTGTTGTAATGTCTAAAAAAAGATACGACAAGCTAATGAAAAAACCCACCTCTCTTTTAGAGTTTTTCAAAAGATCACCTTTACAAGAGGTTGATTTAGACATCGAAAGAAACAGGGATCTTCCAAGGGATATCGATCTATGACTTATCTATTGGACACCTGTATCATTTCAAAACTTAGAAAAATAAAACAAAAACCAGACAAAAAACTAGAACAATGGGTTTCACAACATACAACAGACAACTATTACCTTAGCACAATAACTATTGGAGAAATTCAACAAGGTATTTCCAAACTGACAGATAAGAAGCAACAACGCATTTTGCAGAATTGGTTGTTTGGAAAAGTACTACCTGAGTTTGAGGAGCGCATTATTGATGTAGACACTGATGTTTCCTTGAAATGGGGCGAGATTCAAGGTATAAACAAGAAAAATGGTTTTACACTCCCCTCGATTGATAGTTTAATTGCTGCCACTGCAATAGCACACAATCTCATCGTTGTTACACATAACATTTCTGACTTCGATAACATCAAAGGATTAAAAGTTTTTAATCCTTGGGAATAATGATGTGCAACGAAACAAATAGGCATTTATGGACTCTCTATCAACCACAATTCTCGAAACTTTTTTCTAAGACTTCATAAAAAAACTCCTTGATTCTTCTGCTTGGCATTCTCGTTTGCACAGGCAAACGAACTGTTTGTCCAGCTCTACAAAGACATATAGGTGAACCCTACTTTTCAGCCCAACAACTCAACATCACAGGAACCAAAGGCCTCTCAGAAGCCAATAAAAAAATTCTTCTACAGCATGGTGCTAAGAGTGAATAGTCCTTCCCAAAGCATTTAGAGCCGCTTCTTTCAGACTCTCTGACAGGGTTGGATGGGCATGAGGGAGGTTGGCGAGTTCTTCGACAGTTATTCGCTTTTTGATGCCGAGGACTGCTTCGCCGATCATTTCGGAGGCGTGGGGAGCGACGATATGGACGCCGAGGAGGCGTCCTGTTTTTTTGTCGCCGACGACTTTAATGAAGCCATCACCTGCGAGGGAGGTGTACCCCCTTAGCCCATCGTCTCAAATTAACCCATTGGCTCTTGATCCGAATTAAGCATCTGGGATAAAAATAGCTCTCACAGTTCCATAGGATGCTATCATGAGTTTGATTGTCGGATCTAAACAGAGAACCCACTCGTCTAAGGGCATAGAAGATCCTTCGCTCCTACACAACAGCCATATTGCCTCCCTTTTTTCAAACAATCTCATTTATCAAAGATATGTCGATGATCATGGTCAGATAAAGACCATCGCTTCTTCAAGGGACGTTACCAGGTTGTTAACGTGCGGTTTTACCCTACTGCCTGTTAATGGCAGATTCTTCCTGACTCGTGGCTTAGTTGGCGGAAGCCCACTCGCCACGACAAAGGAGCTAGCTGAACGTCTCAAGAGTACAGAGCTGACAGATGACAACTACCCAGCTCTACAGACCTTGGCGATCGCTGTCATCGATATCTTTGCTAAAAGGCCGACAAAGACAAAACCGCTCATTGATGAGGTGACGGCTATTAGTTTTGCTAATAACACAGAGATCACAAGAGCTCTCCTTAATATCTTAATCAAAGAGATCAAAGACGGAATACTCCTTGATATCGATCTGCTAAAGGCTCTGAGAACAACACTCATCAACTCCACCATTGACGCCCTCGATCCCGACGATCTCATCTCTGTATTAGAAGTTGTCATGAATCGCCTTATGCAGATTCATACACAGCACGAGACGGAATCTAAGCTCTTTATTGCACTGTCGACAATTTCAGACATCTTAGATGTGATGTGTGATGCAAATGTGATCAAGGTGAAGCGAGTAGAGACCCATGACCGCCTCTATGAAAAGTTAGATACGCTTAGCGGACATAAAAATATTCTTATGACCTCTCAAGCAGCCTATGCGAAACAGGCGTTGGTTCGACTTTCCAATAATGAATCGAATTTTTGTTCCTTTATTCGGCGAACTGAAGCTGTTATCAATGGCTTTGCCTCAATCTATCAAGTAGTAACTGAGCTGAGTATTAAATCAATTATCACCTCTTATGACAGCTTCAAGGAGGCGCTTAGCTTCCAAGAGAAGGAGAAGCCGTGGTATGGGGATATTCGTATCCTAAAGTTACTCGCAGAGAAAAAACATTATGATGACTTTAAAAAAGTCATGGAGACTCGAATTGAAGATAGTAGAAATCCCCACGTTGTCGGTAATATTCTCGTTATACTTCATGAAATTATTCAAAATGAAACAGATATAAATATCAAAATATGGTCATTGGTATGTATGACCGAACTCTTTTTAGATAATGAAAAATGGGGTGAAAAAGAGGAAACCAAAAAAGGGGTTTTAACCCAGTTTCACGCCTCTGCCACAGTACCAGAAATTTCTTCACTTGCTGAATTGCTTCTAGCACAGGTTAATAATCGTCAACTCACACAAGCTCAAAGAAATGCGATAAATGGAATAGTTAACTTCGGTATGATCGTGCCGAGGCAACCCCATCACGTCGAAGTGCCCTCCACTGCCCTAATAACAGAAGCACAAGCAAGCAGCCAGCTCTCTCTATCCCAAAAACTAGAACAGTTAAGGGAAATCACTTTAAATGACGAGGAGATCTTACAAGATCTTGCCTGTTATATTCCTGTCCAAGGAAGCCGCTGCCTCTTTGATCCCAAAGAACAGGCTTCTGATCTTGAGGTAATGGTTGAACAGTTTCTACAAGGGGATGACAAGGTATTTCTCCTCCTTGGTGATTCTGGTGGAGGAAAATCAACCTACCTGCGCTATCTGGAAAGTCGCCTCTGGAAAGAATGGACTGCGGGAAAGCCGATTCCTCTCTTTATCAACCTGCTATCTCTTAAATTACCCTTTAAAGAAGCCATTTCAGAAGCCCTCAAAGAGAAGGGGTTTTCCGAAGCTGAGCAAGAGAAACTTAAAAGCAAATATTCCTTCATCTTTCTAATGGATGGCTATGATGAGCTCAAACAGAAAAAAAATCTCTATGAGGGTAATCAACTCCAGCAGTGGAAATCCAAGACGATAATCACCTGCCGCACGCAGTATCTAAGCGGTGAACAGAGTAGCTATCAAAACTATTTTACACCACCGACCAGCAGCCTTATTTCGACTGTGAACCTTGACGGGGCCTCCACCTCACCCTTTACAGCGCAGCAGATCGAAACCTACTGCGAAAAATTCATTCAATTACACAATATCCCCAGAACTTGGGAGCAGTATAAAGTCGATTTCGCCAGGGTTCCCGATTTAGCTGATATCATCCAGACACCCTTTCTCCTAAGAATTGTCGTGGAGATTCTTCCTGCAATCATCGAAACAAATAGTCAAGGAGATATCAAGCTCTTACGCATTGAAATTTTTGATGCTTTTGTCAAAAACTGGTTCAACCGTGAAGAAAGACGTATCCAACGAATGGAAATAGATATTGATGTCCCAGATCTGAAGAAAGCCTTTGCCGCCTTTGCAACCAAGCTTGCACTCGAGATGATAGAAGAGGGCATCGGTTCTATTGACTATGAACCTAGTTCCGATATTTTTGATCAAACCAGCTCTCAATGGGAAAAATATTTTAGATCAGACAAAAAAACAACTTTGATTCGCTCAGGGATACCTTTACGTAAGGTTGGTCCACACTCCTATGCCTTTATCCACAAGTCAATCCTCGAATATTTCAGTGGTCGGGCAATCATCAGCAAGGAAACA
>JAJFMK010000038.1 GCA_021772215.1 Chlamydiota bacterium
TTTAACTAGCTACGGAACGTTGATGCAGGACTTTGATCTCTTCTCTGCCCAAGATTTTGAGATGATCATCTTAGATGAGGCGCAGACCATCAAAAATGAGAGGGCCAAAGCGAGCCTGGCGCTTGCCAAGCTGGACTGCTCCTTTCGTCTTGCTCTCACCGGCACGCCGATCGAAAACCACCCGGGCGAACTCAAAGCGATCCTCGACTTTCTCCTGCCCGGTCTCATCACCGAAGAGGAGCTTGCCAAACCAGAGGCAGCGAAGCGCAAAATCTCTCCCTTTATCTTACGGCGAACCAAAGAGGAGGTTCTTGACGACCTACCACCATTGATCGAAAAGAATCTCTACCTTTCGATGGAAGAGGAACAGCGAACTTTTTACGAAACTCTCCTCAAACGAGGCCGTGAGGGGTTAATTGAGAAAGAATCCTCGACAGACTCTTCGAAAAAACGGATGGAGATTTTCGAGCTACTCTTAAGACTGAGACAGACCCTCTGCCACCCTCTACTTATCGGCTCCGAAGCGCCCAGTATCAAATTAGAGCAGCTAAAGCGGGACCTCCAAGAGATGATGAGCAAAAACGAAAAGGTGATCATTTTTAGCCAGTTCACCTCATTTTTAAAGATTATCAAAAGAGAGATCCCCTACAGCTGCCTCTACCTCGACGGTGAGACGAAAGACCGTGAATGCATTGTCGACGCATTTCAAAATGACCCGGAAGCGAACCTACTATTAATGAGCCTTAAAGCGGGAGGAACCGGCCTCCACCTCAGCGCCGCCGATCAGGTGATCTTACTCGACCCCTGGTGGAATGAGGCGGTCGAAGCCCAAGCTATCAGTCGCGCCCATCGCATGGGACGTCAAAGAGCTGTTGTTGTCAGGCGCTACCTTATATTAGATAGTGTCGAGATGCGCATGCTAGAACTACAAGAGAAGAAGCTTCAGTTTCAAGAGCTCTTTATCAACGATCTCGATTTAATATTTTATTAATCCACCTCTTTCCCCATACCTTAATGTCGTTGATATATTTCCAACCCAACAAATAGATAGATATGGCAAATAAAATTTGACCCAAGACAATTAAGAGGAGGCCAAAAGCTGCTTTTTTCTCTAAGCTCAGGTGTGTAATTGCTAAGATAGGGACCCCTACCCAGCCGCAAAAGGAGAATATAAGAAAAAGGATTCCGCTTTTTTTCTTCATAAACTTAAAGCCCATGTGACAAAGAAAATAAGGAGATAAAATTGAGAGACGATATATTACCAAGATCTAAAAAAACATGGTGATGTAATCAATTATTAACAATCCCGCTGCCGTTTAAAACGATGTAGTAACTAGCAGACTAGCGGAACGAGATCCCAAATCTGATTCGGATTCTGCTCCACAAGATCCTTCGTAAACACTCGGTCAATTTTACCCTCAACTTGAGAGCTTAGCTCTTTTTTTAACACACCAAGAAAATGCGGCTCAGAAATAATATAGAGATTTTGAAAAGCGCGATTTGTTAAGGCGCGATCGAGCTCCTCAGATACCATCTTAGCAAAGAGCTGATCCTTTTTATCTTTAGCTGTCGTTTTAGGCTGATAGGTATTAGATCCATTGCCAACGCGCGGATTATTTCTTCCTAGACTATCCGCTTCGAGATCAATAGGGCGCTTATTCATTTCCGGGTGAACTAAAGAGGCGACCTCTTCGAGCTCTCCGACGCGAATTACACGATAAAATTTTGCCTTTTCAGCATTAACTGTCACAACCCAAGCTTTCTCTTTCATCTTCTACTCCTTGGAATATCGTCCAATAATTTCTGCCTGCTCAATAATATGTTCCTTCATCGCCTCGAAAAGCTCCTCTTTGGTTGCTCCCGACTTAAGATTCAACTCAGTATCGAGAGCATAGAGCTTGAAGAAATAGCGATGATCCCCAATAGGTGGACAGGGGCCGCGATAGCCTACCTCATTCCACCCATTTAACCCCTCAAGAGCTCCTAAGCTTTTTAGATCTGCATCCTTAGAAAGCTCACTCACGCCTCCAGGGATGTTATAGACCACCCAGTGAACAAAGACCATCTTCGGCGCTGCCGGATCGGGAGCATCTGGATCATCAACGATGATGGCATAACTGACACAGCTTTCATCACCTCCCTTCCACCTTAAATGAGGCGAAAGATCAGCTCCTTGGCATGTGTGCTCTACTGGGATCCTTCCCCCATCTAAAAAGGCGGAACTATCGAGTGTTAACATAAGACCTGAGACTACAGAAAAACCTCATCGATTGACAAGACAAAATTATCCTTGCTACTGTTTTGTTTATGACAAAGCTGTTGTGACAAGACCATCAAATTTGCATCTCGACAAAAAGATTCAAGGCTTTACCGAAGAGAGAGGGAGCAAATCTAAAAAGAGACTAAAGCGTTTTTAGATTCTCATTGACCAGCTGCTTGTAGTCGCTGCGAATTCTATCGAGCGTGGCGCTGTAAGCCTGTTTAGCTGAAACAAGAGCCATATCGCGAGTCTGAAGGGCCGCCTCTTGACCTCGTTTATAGATGCTCTCCTGCTCACTTTTTGCAAGATTCACGCCCAAGTTAGTAATGAAGAGATTCGTACTCGCAGCTTTTCTCTCTGATCGTCTTCGCTCTAACTCAATCTTAATAGCGACTCTCGCCTCATCACTTTGCGCATCGAGAAAACGTCTTTCAAGACTACTGATCTTCCCATTTAGGGAGCTGATCTCCCACTCTTGGTCAATAACGCGTTGACGGGTAGCAGATAGAGCCGTCTCTTTTGAATGTTCCAAATTCCTCAAAGAGCGTTCATAGAGTTGATGGATCTGTTGCTGCTTCTCAGAGAGCTGGAAAGAAGCTACAGCTTTCTCACCTTTGAGCTCTTCTAGCTTGGTGACGAGGGGGAGGGGAAGAAACCTCTTAGCGCCATTCCAGCTATTACATTTAAGAAATTCCTCAAAGCTCTTTGAGCTTAGTCTTATAAGATAGAGCTTAGTCAGCCTATTCTTAGCCACATCCGTAACAACACTGTAATCAAGGGCTCTGAGAGTGATCTTCTCTAAAAATTCATCATAGTCCTTGAGACGATCTAATGTGCGCTCTAAAAGCTCGGCAAACTTATTTCGATCAACCAGTCCGGTGCTCACAAGCTGCCAGCCCTCTTTGACGCCACCGAACTTCTCTAAAATCTTATCAACGCTAGGAGTTTTTAAGATCTCCTCTTCAGCTCTGGCTTGTATGCTCTTAGAAAAGTTACCGGCGTTGTCTTCAGGTGATAGAATTCTCAATGTGAAGATATTCCATGAGTACTTTTTGATGATCTCAGAGATCTCCATCTTTGCCGTCTCAGCGAGGGCGCGCGCTTTGAATATATTCGCCTCAAAGACACACCCGTGAATCATCTCCCAGAGACCGTTTCCCTGCTCTTGGTAGAGTTCAAGAAGTCCCTTTGACTGAACTCTCTCTAATAAGAGCTCCCTTATGCCATCTTTTCCTAAAAGCTCCACCTCGGGACCATAAACTCTTTGCATCTCGCTATAGGTTGTAATTGTCATGAGCGTCTCAAAGATCTTAGGACGCATTATCTCAGGACTAAACATGCGATCTTGGACAGGCCCTGAGCCGTGCTTTTTTTGGAAGTCGCGATAGTTTAGTTTTTCAAAGTCATCGCTGACAAGACCAATCAGCACCTGCTGATTCGTATTATTTGGCAGCCAGCTAAGCTCTACAGAAAAGTTTCTCTTTGCCTCGCCATAGTTGCTACTATTGGCTATCTCTTGCTCAATTGCTGTGGCTAACCAGGGAGAGTTGTCCGGTGTAAAGATCTGATTCGTTAAGGGGCCTGTCCCATGCTTATTTTTAAATGAGCTGTACTCCGTAAAGTTTTGACTTAAGAGCTTCTGCAGATCAGCTTTAGTTAAAATCTCATATTTATCGATCTTGCTACCGAAGCGCCGACGAATTTCTGGATAGGAGAGCTGTTTATGATTGATCGTGCGAACAGCCACTTCACCTTGTGCTTGTCGATATTGTGGGTCGTCCCAAAATTGCCTTGTAAGCTGGGTAAAGCCTGTAATAACGAGCGCCACAGCAACAACAGCGGCCGCTGAAGTCAGAAGCGGCGTTGCGGCATAAACGGCTCCCACGGCAGCTGCGGCTCCGCCAAGAATCGCTACCGCTGCGATGCCATGCATGACCGCCTCTCTTTGATGCCACTTGGGGCTTAGGTGGTTATATCTTTCAGCCCAATTAAAATCCGCACCAACAGTTAAAGCAGTCATATTTCCTCTTTTTAAACTTTAGCTGATCAGTATATTTTATTAATGTTAATATTATATTAAGACTGCTTTAATATTTCATTAAGGATACACTGATTAATTGAATAAACGCTCTTTGATGAGCCGCAGAGCATACCGAATGGCGAGCTTTCCTTTGTAGTGGAAGCAAAGATCGATCATCTCTTTTTGGCTTAAGTGTTTAAAGGCACGCACCACAGCGTCAATGCGCAAATCCTTTTTCTCACGATAGATCTGCCGCATCAGATATTCACAGGCGCGCCAACTAAAAGCTGTATAGGAGCGGATCGCCCTCTTATAATCATAGAAAAAGAGATCCGGCTTCTCTAAATAGCGCAAGATATGGGTAGCTGCTGTACTGCCGCTCCACATAGCGTGGCGGATGCCCTCAAGAGCGAGTGGATTGATCATTGAGATGGCATCGCCGATACCGATTACCCGGCCATGAACATGAGCATCATTTCGGCCAATCGAGTAAAAAAGCGTCTTTCCATGGCGATCGACCACCTGGGAAGGGTCTTGAAGCTTTTGATTAATGATCTGATCGAGGTAATAGCGATAGGACTCCTCATGCGGGATCAGCTTCTCTTTTGCAAAGTAGCGCCCAACGCCCACTTTAAGTCTTCCTCTCTCCATTGGAAAAATCCAGCCATAACCTTGTGGCATCCAGTGGTTTCCGATGAAAAAGGCGAGCTTATCACGCCAGAGCTCCCAATCTCGGTCTGAAACCTGAAGAAGATGCTCGATCCCGGTCGCTTCGACCATGCGCCATTTCTTCAGTTTGGGATTTAAGACAGCGCGCTGCGCCCCGCTGGCATCAACGATCACTTTTGCCGCCAGCTGGCGGTGGCCATCTCCTCCAGTCTCCTTTAAGTCGACAAGAGAGTGATCACCTCCTTCTTGATGAGAGTGGTAACTATACCCCATCAAAACCTCTTGGCCAGATCTCTTAACCTCGTCGGCCAAAAAGGCTCTAAGGGCAGCAAAGTCAAAGACCACACCCTGCTCTTCCTCAGCGCGCCAATTCACCTGATCATTGGTTGAGGCAATATAAACCTCACGCCAGCTCGCCCCCACAACAGTTTGAGGTAAGCCAAAATCCTCCATCACCTCATTTAAAGAGCCGGCAGTTGAGAAGTTGTTCACGTCAAAATCTTTCGATTTCTCCACCAAAAGCACCTTAGCACCAGCGGCAGCTAACGCTCTTGCACACTGGCCGCCCGCAGGCCCCGCCCCGATCACTACAACGTCAAATGAGTCCATGTTTGACAGGATAGAATAAAATCGATATTCCTTTGGACTAAAAAATTTATTCTTACTATGGTGCGGGTGTAGAAAAAATTTTTATATGGAGGTCATTTATGAAGTTAAGATATTTAGCACTTATCGCCGCGCCTTTGATGCTCGGTGGCATGACAAGCTGCCAAAAGCAGGATCAAAAAGCAGAAAACAACCGTCAAACGATGGATCAGCAGATGAATAATCACCAGCAAAACGGCAACGGTCAGGGATATAGAAGCTCTGATAACTACAACAACAACTCCCAAAATAACCAGAATATGCAGATGCAAAATCAGGACAACAGGGAGAACTCAAATCAACCACGACACGGCGCTTACCGCGCACCCGGCCGAAGGTAGTTAGCCGTTACTCACCAAACTCTGCCCGCAATGTCCACACCTCTTAGCTTTAATGGGGATCTGCATGAGACATTGTGGGCAATCTTTCTCTTTAGCTGTCTGCTCTTTCTTTGTTAAGCGCAGCTCATTAATCGCTTTGATCAGCAAAAAGACGGCAAAGGCGACGATCATAAATTCAATGACACTATTAAAAAAGAGGCCATAGTTGAAATCGACAGCCGGCTCACTCATCGTCGCCTCTTTGAGGATTATCCGATAGTCGCTCATGTCAAGGCCGCCTAAGAAAAATCCTAAAGGCGGCATAATGATATCACTGACGAGAGAGTTGACAATCTTCGTAAACGCCGCGCCAATAATAATACCGACCGCCATATCAACCACATTGCCGCGCATGGCGAAGGTCTTAAACTCTTGAAGCCAGGACATCTACTTCTCCTTAATTTTAACATCGAGCTGGTTAAAGGGTATTTCAATGCCATGTTGACGAAGTGCCTTATAAATCTCAACGAGATAGATGGCTGTCAATGCACGTCGCCCCCTCGACCTTAATAAATTAACCCAAACAACCAGCTCATAATTTAAAGAGCTCTCCCCAAACTCTCTTAACCACACCTCGGGATCTCTAACCCCTCTGACATTGGCTAAGGTATAACTTACCTGCTTGGCTACTTCTGAGACTACACTCACTACCTGCTCCTCATCGCTTCCATAGGCGACAAAGAAGGGGACATGGAGTCTTAAGTAGGGATCCTGCTTCGTCCAGTTGACTATCTTTTTGCCAACGATATCTGAGTTAGGAACCAAAACATCTTCGCCATCATAGGTGTGGATGGTGCTATTTTGTACATTGACACCCACAATCTGCCCAAAATGGCCATCTTCTAGCTCCACATAATCGCCCACTTTCAAATTCTTTTCAAAGAGGATGGTTAAACCGCAGAGGAAATTATTGACGATATTTTGCAGACCAAAACCGACACCGACACTCAACGCACCCAAAATAATCAGCAGGTTTTGGACGGTGAGTCCCAAAGAGGTCAGAGCGAAAAGAGTTCCGAGCAAGATAACGATATATTGAATCACTCTACCGAAGGTGTAGAGGGTCGGCTGAGCGACTAGTCCGCGCCGCTTGGATAATCTCTGCATCAGTCGACGTAAAATTTTTGAAATGATGTAGGAGATGACAAAGATCAAAAAGGCTTTCAGGATACCCAAGAGGGTGATAGGAATTTCTCCCACCTCAAAAAGAACCCAATCTAAAGCACTCTCCAGCTCTTTTTTGACACTTTGAAAGTAGGTTACAAGATTAAATCCCACCTTCTCCAAAGGCGCCTTTCGCTCCGTCTCAAATTTTTCAATCAGCTGAATTGCCAGCCCGACGTCGTAGAGCTGATTTTTAAGATTCTCAAGAGCCGACATACTAGAGAGAGCCTCCTGATTGATCTCTTGATTGATCTGAAGAAGCTCCGGATGGCTGTTATCGATGCTCTGCTGATATATCTCCTTTGCCGAAAGCTGGAGCGCTGACTCTGTGAGCCTCTCCCAGCGCTGCTGCTCCCCTTGCATTCTCTCCAGCTGATCCTTCCTGGTCTGCAGCTCTACGTTCTTCCCATTTGAAGCGGCCACTAAACTTGGTTTGATCTGCAGTAGAAGAATTTTCGCTCCTAAAAATGCCTCTTGCGCCAGCGCATTAATGAGCCGCTGATTGAGAAAACGTAAATCATAGCTACTCGTTACATCGCTTTTGTCGATGAGCACAATCCCCTCTTCGAGCTCTAAACGCTGTTTTGAGAGCTCCTCAAAGGTACCTTGAAGCTGCTGACGCTGCCTCTTTGCCATTTCGAGATCGAGCGCTTTGAGGTTGAGCCTCTTTTTGATAACTCCAACCTTCTCATCTGATGCCCTCAGCTCCTCTTGGCTACGCTTTAGCTGCTCTCTTCCTAAGCGTATCTCTTCCTCTACATACTCCTGACGTAGCCGACGGTTGATCACCTCTAATCCCTGGAGGAATGCCTCTTTAGAGGGTTTCTCCTGATCTTGGTAGCGAGAAAAGGCTTTTCGTGCAGCCTCCTTGACGGCGTTCATCGTCTCTTCGAGCCCCTGAAGCTGCCCTCGCTGCTCTTTGATCGACTCTTTTAAAGAGCGCTGCCGCTGCAGCGCCTCACTTAGATCCTCAAAGAGATAGAACTCTTTAGGAACAAAGGGGGCAAGCCCATCTTCAACCTCTTGATTTTTAATGATCTCTAGAGATTTAACCTGCGCCTCGATCTGCTGAATCAGCTTCTCTGCGCGCAGGCGATCTCCTTGCTCTTCGAGCGAATTTAGGGGCTGTTTAAGATCCTCACTAAGGAGAGCTCCCTTTTCAAGAGCAAACTCCTCCCACCACTGCTGATCCAGCCGCGACGGATCGAGCGCCGAAGAGAGGAGCCAAAAAGCTGAAAATAATAGAGATAAGCGAACCACCAAAAATTACCCCCTTACTATGTAAGATAACAACTATATAGGCGGTTCAACAATACTAATTTTAAGTTGTTAATAAATAAGTAGATATATTAATTTTATCACCGACGCCGTAAAACTCTTCCGTTCAGGGGAGGGATATAAGGCGCCTCTTGTTGTAAACTTTCCTAACATATATACTAACCTTACCGTTGATGGAGCAGGCTGAGACAAGTTCCTCTAAACAAACCATCATTAAAAATTAGCTCTCGGAATAGATAGCTTGGGTATCCAAATCCCTAGAAGCCCTCTCCACACCTTAATTGTGGTACGGGCAGAGGAACCCTTAATCGGGAGAAGCCTTCTGCTTTAGCTGAGGGAGTATTCACACCTATGACTATGACTCAAATTTCTAATGGTGTCCTCTACGGCCTCGGCTTTGAGAGCCTAAAGAGGGCTGAAGACTCTGTGCGCGCTGGAAGGGACAATATGTCCACCGCTCTCTTGCAGATGATTCAAATTGAGCATCTCTTCGAGATGGCCAATGACTGTCTGACCCTGATGCAGAAGCGAAACATCTCGACCCTCACCGAGAGGGTAACCTATCTCCTGCCCTTTGCCATCGCTTACCTCGCTCACCAACGGATAGAAAATGACAGAGTTCGAAACGCAGTCATCTTCTTGCAGGATCAGATCGGGAGAGTGTGCCATGCAGCAACTATTGTCGCCTCTTTGGCTCTTATCTACTTCGGTCATAAAATCGCAGGAGCTATCAGCCTCACTTTTTTAGCTCTTGGACATCTCGACCGTACAGGCAGACTCCCGGCAGAGTTAAGAAAAAAGCTGCACCAACTAGAGATGCCCCTTTCAACGGCCGCCTCCTTAGTCACTGGTGGAAAATTTACCAAAATGTACACCTTCGCAAATCTTGGCCTCTACTTCAGCGAACGCTTCACACCGGTCGCGCAAAAAAAAGATCTCACTTTCGATCTACCTCAGGGTCACTTAACACCCGACCTTCTTAAAAAAATTGTGATAACAGGAATTTATGACTTAGAGGTCAACCGCGACTACATCAAAATTCCGACGATGCCGCCTGTACCTCAGATCGATATCCGCTGGTTTATCGAAGAGTCGGATAAAATGGATTGGAACGCTCAAGCGCCTATCCTTCGTGGAAAGCTAAAGCAGGATAGGCGCTACACAGAAAGAGAGGGCAATCCAGACAACCACTCGAATGAAAAGATCATCGCCTACGCCAAAAAGAACATTCGCTTCTGCATTGAGGCAATCTATGAAAAGAAGATATTAAATGGGGAACCACTCGATTACGGAGTTTTGACCGATTACCTCAGAGTCATTGCCGATGTATTGAAAAAGGGGGACAATGAGGCATTCAAAGCGGACGTTTTCCTTCGCCTCGGTGTTGATGGAGGGGAATATTGCGGCCCCGGAATTCACGAAGTTGTCGAGAAGATCTATGAAGGAATTATTGAGAATGCTGAAGGGTTGACCTTAAGAACCCGCATCCTGGCCCGCCTCCAAACGGTTCGCGGCCACTTTGCCGAGGCGCGCTGGAATGAGGTTCTCGAATGCCTCAATGCAGATGGTGCTATCAAATACCTCGCAAAAGCTTGCGACTTCCTTTTAGATCTTCGCGATCGCCACACCTATAACGAATTTGCTAATACACACTACGATACCCTCTATCTTAGAAAAGGGGGCGCTGATAATGACTCGCTAGCTGTGGTGGAAGCTGTCGACAAACTCATCTATTCTGCATTATCTGGAAGTGCAAAAATCGACGAGTTTTGGCAAGAGCATACGCCCTATAACGTCACTCTTAACGTCGCTCATGGAACCGGGGTAGCCCTCCCCAAACATGAGGTCTACAGCTGGTATAACGACTGGATCGATAGACAAAATATCAGCGAAGAAGAGAATGA
>JAJFMK010000039.1 GCA_021772215.1 Chlamydiota bacterium
GATCGAAAGTATGGTTGGGTTCTCAAAGAGGATTGGGTTGAGGGGATGCGTCTCTTGCAAGAGATGAGACATAGCCCCGAAAAGCAAAGAGAGGCTTATCTCGAATTTGTTCTCCATGTTCAAAAGATCATGGTCTATCTAGCCGGAACGATGCTCTATCGTCGCTATTTAAGTCTTGGGATTAATGATTTAACAACTGTTACTCAAGATAGCGATATTAAAGCGACACTTATCGCAAAAGAGTGTTCTGAAGAGAGGGCGGACTTTATTGCGCGCATGTGCAAAAAGGACCCTCAAGACAGACCCGATATTGACGAGGTGGCCCGCTTCTGTTAGCATTCTTACATGAGCGCTACCAAATCTTACGAAGAACTTCATCACATTTCTAAAGAGGCAAAAACCCTAGAGGGAGTCATCCGCCTTCTCGAGTGGGACCAAGAGACCTATATGCCTAAAGGTGCGCAAGAGATTCGCGCCGAGCAGATATCTCTTTTGTCTGGCCTATGCCATGAGATGATGACCTCAAAGCGCTATGTTCACGCTCTTGAAAAGCTGATTAACATCGAGTCAGGAGAGATCAAAGAGAGCGGTTTGAAGAGTGAACAGGAGGCGGCGCTCAGAGAGTGGCGCCGCGATCTGGTAAAGGCAACGGCCCTTCCCACTAAGTTTGTTAAAGATTTTGCCAAGCTCACCTCTGAGGCTCTAGCAGTATGGCAGCAGGCAAAAAACTGTGATGACTTCGCCCTTTTTGCTCCCTACTTAAAGCGCATTGTCGAGATGTCTCATGAGAAGGCCAGTTTAGTAGGCTATGAAAAGGTCCCTTACGACGCCCTACTCGATGAGTATGAGCCGGGGATGACCAGCGACGAGGTGTCAAAGCTCTTTTCTAGCTTGGGAACTCAAGTTAAAAAGCTTTTAGGCGATATTACCGCTAAGTCGCAAGTTGAGACTGCCTTTTTGGAGGGCGATTACGATAAGAAAAAGCAGATCGCCTTCTCTGAGGAGATTTTAAAGGCGCTCGGCTACCCCTTTGAGTATGGTCGCCTTGACCTCTCTTCGCACCCTTTCTCCACCTCTTTTCATCCCACCGACTGCCGCATCACAACGCGCATCTCGACAAACAATCCGATCGACCCGATCTTAGCGACGATCCATGAGGCGGGCCATAGCTTTTACGAGTTGGGCCTTCCCGCGCACCATTTCGGTTCGCCTTTAGGTGAGTCGATCTCTTTGGGGATGCATGAGAGCCAGTCGCGCTTTTGGGAGACACGCATCGGACAGAGCCGCCCCTTCTGGCGACACTTTTTGCCGAAACTTAAAAACCTTTTCCCCGATGAATTGAAAGATGTCTCTATAGAGTCATTCTACCGCGCCATCAACCGCGTCAAACCCACCCTTATTCGTGTCGAAGCTGACGAGGTGACCTACCCGCTTCATGTCATTTTGCGCTTTGAGATGGAAAGAGGCATCTTTGATGGCTCTATCCCCATTGATCAGATCCCCGACGTTTGGAATGATAAGATGGAGGAGTACCTCGGCATTCGCCCCACCACGAATCGTGAAGGCTGTCTGCAGGATATCCACTGGGCGATGGGAGGTTTTGGCTACTTCCCTGCCTACACCCTCGGTAACCTCTACGCATCTCATCTCTTTATCGCTTTTGAAAAGAGCCATCCCGACTGGGATAGCCGCGTTGCTAACGGCGAGTTCGCCTTCATCCGCAGCTGGCTGCAGGAGAAGATCCACGCTCATGGACGGCGCTACCGCTCTATCGAGCTACTTAAAAGGATCCACGAGAAGGAGTTTTCTCCTGAGCCCTACCTCACCTACCTAAACGATAAGTATTCCGATATTTATCAGTAAAAATTCACTTCTTTGTAGAATAAAGCAAGAGATAGAGAAGAGAACTATTAGGAATTCTATCATTAGCTCTACAAACATAGGAGGCGCTGATCAATTAGGGTACAGCCGATTTTTTGATGATTTTGCTTTCAGTTGGCTGATTTTGTAAGTTCGCATACTGTTGACAGTAGGGGACTTACAAAATTGGTCAAATGGAAGCGAAAGGGCGGGAAAGCGGCCTACACGAATTGTTCAGTGGCTCCCATAGTAGTAGAGCCTTTTTTCACAAACTCTCTGTGAGATATTAATACTTCCTTAATAAAAGTTGTAAATATCTAGAAATAATAATTAATTATTATCCTGTTTGATTAATAAAAAAGTTTATTGAGATAATAAAAGGTGTAAGAAGGGTGGCTGTTAATAAATAGTTGTCTGAAGGGGTGGACTTATGAAAAGAGATAGACACGAGACGATGACCATTGTCGAGGCGGTAGAGACCTTAACGTCGATGGCGGAGCTTGATCCGATTCAAGAGGAGCAGATTCGTCAAGATCTGCTGATTGAGGGTAAGCACATTGGAGAGCGTAAAGTCGACTGGCTCGCTACGGGAGATGATGGTAAAGAAACAGTCGACTTAGTCAAAGAGACATTCAAGACGGTCCACAGTTATCTAAAAGATAAGTGGCGTCAGATGGACCCCTCTATGATGGATAGCGAGACAATGGAGGGGATTAAGACTGTGATGCTTCTTGCCGGTGAGGCGGCAAAGCGTCTAAACCACTTCACTAATCTCTTTTGGGATGTGGGTGGAAGTGCTTACAACTTATCCGAGTGGCAAGATCTTCATGACTTCTACCAGAGAAAGATCAACCCGAAGGTCTCTGAAGAGATGTTGGGTAAGTGGATCTTAGGTGTAGGACGCCTTCCCTTCCCGGAGGTAACCGCGACAACTGATCGCAAGAAGGCAGTCGAGGTGAACCCGCTGCATCTCTTTGTCGATATGGAAGCTGTGAGACAAGATAGCGAACATGAGCTCTTTTTCATCCGAAAAGGAGATGGCACCCGCTTTTTTAACCCGAAGCTGATTCGCAGCATGAAGCTGGTCACTGAATTTGGCTTTAGACCGGCGAAAGATCTCGATCCGGTGCCCTTTATTGAAGTGGACGAGTGGCTAGATATCGCTGCCAACCAAGGATCAAAGCGGATCATTCAGCGCCTCGGCGTCCATCTTGACTTCTTCTACATGGAGCGCACCAAATTTAAGGAGAAAGATCTCATCAACACCATGAGCTATATGTTTCTCTCTCTCTTGCTCGCAAGTCACAATCGCTATCTCTATAGCCAGCAAAATGGCAAATGTTGCCTCGATTTCTTTGATGACTTTCTCCATTTTTTCCGCGCGGCATTGCACTCCTACGAGTTTCAAAAGATCATCAGCTATCCGCCATCGGAGCATAATCGCTTAGCGCGACTTATCATCCGTCTAATGCGAACCGTAGCGACGGTTCTCTATAGCGAAATGACCCAGGTGATGGAGGGAAAAGGGCTTGTCAAACGGCTGATACGTGAGGGATATAACCGCGATGATAGCCTCGATGAGTCAAGACTGACCGGCTCTATCGCCGAGGATCTCTGGATGGATCACCTCGCTCTTTCTGCGGGTCTTGAGGGCTACTTGAACAGCCCCTTGAATCGGATTCTCGATGAGATAGAGCACTCTCCTTTTGCCGGCTATGATCCCTGGATGCAGAAAAATCTACCCAATCGCGTCGGGGTGTTAGAAGAGGGCAACAAGCGCATTGAGATTATGAGGCTGCCAACGCCAACGATCCAAGAGCAGATTGAAACACCGAAGCTTCTCGAAGAGTTTAAGACCTTTATTGAAGGGCTGGAGCCGACTGAAAAGCTTCTCCTTCTTAACTTCCAAAACCGAAACTCCTGGAAAGAGGGGCCGCGCTCAAGGCTAATTGAAGATCTCGAAAATCGTGAGCCCTATAAGGAGCCTGTCGAAGTCGTCACGCTCGAGGTCGATAGCGACTTTTATGAGCAGCTCTCTCCCTATGACACTACCAATGATGCTACGAAGTTCAAGGAGAGCTTAAGAGAGAGACTGGGCAGTAAAGAGGGGGGCTACTTCTTCACTTTAGAGATGGAAGATCAGCTCTTTCCTCTCTTTGTCGATGAGACGATCGAAGAGGTGCATCAGCTCTTCTTTGAGGGCAAAAATCGCCTGACGCAGCCCGAGCGCCGCTCCTATATCGATCTAGTTCATCTCTTCATCAGCTGGAAACTGGTCGATCTGGTCGACCCAGCCTATGTCGCCTTCAGCTGTAAAGATGGCGTTGACACCTCCTCGACTGCTTACGCCTTGATGTGGTATGGCCATATCGCCTTCAACGGCCGCCTCTTTGGACAGACAGAGCGCGATCAGCTAAACACTCTCCTCTTTGCCCCTCCCGTTATCATTCGCGAACGCGACATCCAGCCCGCTCGTCTCGATCGCTTCATCCAGACCTTGCGCACCATTCAAGAGGCGTCCCAACATCTCGGTGAAAAGAACTTTGTCGAGGCCTTGAGAAAACAGTTCGGCCGCATGTTTCACTCGCCGATTTTTGAAGGAATCTTTCGTATCTAGATGATTTTTTCCTTTTAATGTAGACTGCTCCTTTGACATATCAAAGGAGCCTTTATGAAATCCCTTCTTCTTCTCTTTCTTCTTCCTTTTGCCCTTGTGACGGGAAATACCTTAGACACGGCCCGCACCCTACTAGAGAGGGTAGAATATGAAGATCTCTCTGAGCTCCTTTTAGAGGCGACTGAGGCTAACAATTTGGAGATGGCTAAGCTTCTTGTCGAGGAGTATGGCGCTGATCCGCACTTAAAGACACGCTGGGATCAGCCTCTGATTCATTATGCTGCTGAGAAGGGAGCTACAGATCTGGTAAAGTGGCTCGTTGAGAGCTGCGGCGTCGCTGTTAACGGACAATCTGATTATAAGAGACTACCTATTCACTACGCTTCCGATTGCGGAGATCTCGAGCTCGTTAAGTGGCTGGTCGCCAAAGGCAGTGATCTGAATCTAGCCGATGATGAGGGTTTTACGCCGCTTCTCAATGCCGCCTATGGAGGTCACCTAGAGACTGTACAGCTTCTGCAAAATCATGGCGCTGACATCAAAGCTGTAAGTGAGTGGGAATTTAACGCGCTTGATTGCGCGGCTGCTAGTGGGAATTTAGAACTGGTTCAATGGTTAATGGTAAATCATCAGTTTTCTCTTCATCAGAAAACAGCTGACGGGACAACTCCTCTTCATATGGCTTCCGCATCAGAGAATGTCGACCTAGTTAATTGGCTCTTAAGAAAGATGAAAATTGATGTGAACCTCAAAAATAGTGCGGGAAAATGCCCTATCCATGCCGCTTGTGCTTCAGGGAGTCTCGACATGGTAAAGACTCTTATCAGACATAGATCTAATCTCTCTATTGCTGATGAAAATGGGATTACAGCTCTTCATGAAGCGGCTTCAGAAGGAAGATATGAAGTGGTGCGCTACTTAGTCGACGAGTGTGGTATGGACCCTCGTGTTAA
>JAJFMK010000040.1 GCA_021772215.1 Chlamydiota bacterium
CAGCGCCTCAAGCGCCACCTTCGATTTGAAAACAGGATTGTGTTGCTTGCGTTTTGACATATCTGATCTTCCCTTTCTTGAAGACCAGAAAACACCAAAAATATAGCTTACGTCACTGTCCGATTTTTGGGGAGTAGCTCACTCGTTTCAAGAAAGGGCGAGGGTGAAGCAGCAATGCGAAACTCTCAACGCGCATTTCAGAAGCTTGAGAAAGGACTCCCATATGATGCTATTCGTTGGTTTGGCCGCTCAGTAGGTCTTTTGGCGAAGGAGGAGTATCAGTCGGAATTGCTAGTGGCATTACTTGGATCGAGTCAAGCATACGAGGAGGCGGGACTAAGATGGGCCGCTAGAAATTACGCGCTCGCGGCAGCATCCCAAGAGTTTGGGGCCTATCGTCGATCAGGTTCTATTCTTGATATCAACCCTGCAGCTCTGTCTCGATGGTTCGTGACAGAAACAAAACTCGGCATAGTGCCGTTAATCATCAGCGCTTACGAACTCGGGGTAATCATTAGAAATGCTCGTTCTAGAACTGATGAACAACGTGATCGTGCAGCGGTAACACAGTTTCAGCAGAGTTCAATCTTGGGTGCTTTGCTGCTAAAGACAAGAATTGAGGACCTCCACGCATTGGTGCGGTTTCCTGACTCTCTTGATCGACTGGGAGTAGTTCAAGCTAGATTGGCTCTGCTCTTTCGGATGGGCAGAGAAGGTACACTTCGTAGAGAGGGCTCGGTTCCTACTGATGAGGACGCAGAGGGGTATAATTCTTTTTTTAAAAACTGGTTAGCCCAGGCAGAAAATTGGGGTCTTCCTAGCAACCCCGAGTACTTACTAGAACAACAATTAACCCTTCACTCCCGCGTAATTGGGTGTGAGATATCTGTAACTTGTCTACGAAGCTCTTACTCGTTGGGACTTGCTGCTGCTATTCTAGGTTCGCTAGAAGCACTTCTTGCTACCAGTCTTAATCACAGTCTGGTCCCAAAAAAAGACAAATTCGAAATTCGCCTGTCTCAATCAGAAGACGCAACGCGAATTCCCGACGTTCAGTTTTTATACGAGGATGGGATTGAGGTATGTTTCGTTACCCATCAAACCGATCTCGAGTACTCGGAACAGAGAGATTTTGAGGCCTTCAACAATTGGTTAGTAGACCTTGTTACCCAGATTCTCGCAAGGGTCGCCGTACCGACAGATATGGACGGTTGGGGAAATACGGTGCTGGGAGAAGAGAACGCCTTTACCCGTGCCATCATGTTCTCGAACGTTCCATTAATGTACGAGAATATTTTCGGGCAGAGTGAACTGTCAATTGACGAGTGGATTGATGATGGCGATGTAAGTTATGAAATCAGCGCCACAGCGCCAATGATCGATAGCTGTGAAAACACTTCATCGGAAGAAGCGACGCCACTGAAGTTCGGTGAGGGTGAGCCTCCCGAGGAGATGTTTAATCTTGAACGGCTTAGACATACGGATGTTAAGGCGTTAAGCCCTCTCGATACAGAAAAGCTCGATGCAGCGAAATGGATGGCAACTTTTTTCATGTGCGTTCCACACCCCAACGGACCACCCCCCGTGTTG
This sequence comes from Chlamydiota bacterium, assembly GCA_021772215.1. Taxonomy (GTDB): domain Bacteria; phylum Chlamydiota; class Chlamydiia; order Chlamydiales; family JAJFMK01; genus JAJFMK01. The sequence continues at coordinate 1,591 of JAJFMK010000040.1, forward strand.
GGAATGGCATTTACAGTGGAGGCGCCTGGAAAAGAAGTTTTTCAGGGGTTACGGGGGCGCTTTGGTTTTGAAGACAGAGATAACCATTTGCGTATAGCAATTATCCGAGGGATTACGATCTCGAACCCATTAGCTTATGTGGTATCTGTCGGTCCGAACTATGAGAACGTTCCAAAATCAAAAACCAACACTTTCATGTTTGTTTCACGGCTGAATATCATGCAGCCAAAAAGTCATGAAAACTTGAACACTTTTATGTCTGAATTTGAGAAGCACGGACGCTTCTTGTTTGTGCCTGCGCATTGTCCAGATGCGAAAACACCTCCAGAGCCGTATCTTGAACTTGGGTTAGGGAAATATCACCTTGATATTCGTGATGCTTGGCAAATCGGTGAGAACGATCCTGACATGATGGCTCTACAACTTGATGATCCTCCTGTCATACCGGTCGATGAGGCCAATGCGCCGGTGTTAAAAGCCTTGGCCAAATTGGATCGACTGAAATCTAAGAAGAAGAACACGTAAGCCATCATGCAAATAGATTCTGATGATATAGAACTCACATTAATGACAAGCCTTAGTGAGCTAAACAAACTTTGAGATGCCCTGAGATTAAGATGCCCCTAGATTTGTAGGCACCTTGCTTGGTGATTTTTGAAGCAAGAGAGACCAAAATATACCGTGTCGGCGTTATTTCCGCGCCGAGATCGCCGAGCCAGTGCCGGGATCATTTCGTAAATATTGACTTTATACCTAATTTAGTGTATGTACCCAACACGATTTGCGCTTCGCCAATCCGGGCCGTTCGCTCCCAGCGCGTCATCCGGGTTTATCCGTGTTCATCCGTGACAAAAGCTTCTTCCCGTCGCCGATCCGAATCGGCAAAAACATGACAAAACATGACAAAACATGACATTTTTTATCTGAAAAGGACCAGTTTCGTGGAGTATCAACGGGTTAGCTCGAAAAAACGCGCAAAAAACCACCAAAAACCGGCCAAAAACATTCAAAAACATGCAAAAACGTCGCAAAATTGTGATTAATCGATATGCCTTCGCATCCGGTCGAGCCGGGACGTTGTCGGCCTCGGTCGATCGGGCGGGTGAGCCAGTCGGGTCGGGCGACGGCGCAGCGGACCAGGAACGCTCAGGCCAGGCCGTCGAACAGATCGGGTGGGTCGGCCTGGATCGAGGGACAGAGATCGCTGACGCCGACGCCGATCAGCCGGAACGCCCGGCCGTCGGCCTCATGGTCGATCAGCCGGGCGGCGTTGCGGAACAAAACCTCGGCCTGCTGGGTCGGGTTGGCCAGACGGAGGTTGCGGGTGAGAAGCTTGAAGTCGGCGGTCTTGAGCTTGACGACCAGGGTCGCGCCGGCGAGGTCGCCTCGTTCCAGGCGCGCCGCGACGCGCTCACAGAGCGGCCGGATCGCCGCGTGCAGTTGATCGGCGGCGCGGATGTCGGTCGGGAAGGTGGTCTCGGCGGAGACGCTTTTCGGCGGCCGGTGAGAGATCACTTTTCTGTCGTCCTCGCCCTCGGCGTAGAGCGCCAGGCGGCGGCCGAATTTGCCGTAACGCGAGACCAGCTCCATCTCGGCGAGGGATTGCAGTTGGCCGATGGTGGTGATGCCGTGATCGGCCATGCGCTTCGCCGTCGCCTCGCCGACGCCGTTGATCTTGCGGACCGACAGCGCAGCCAGGAAGTCCTTCGCTTCGGTCCGGCCGACGACCGAAAAGCCGCGCGGCTTGTCCAGGTCCGACGCCATCTTGGCGAGGAATTTGTTGTAGGACAGGCCGACCGAGACGGTGATGCCGACCTGCTGTTCGACTTGCTTGGCGATCCGGGCCAGGGCGAAGGCCGCCGGCCGGCCGTCGAGCCGGACGTCATCGGAGAGATCGAGGTAGGCCTCGTCCAGGGATACCGGCTCGATCAGCGGCGTCGCCGCGCGGAACAGCTCTCGGATTTGCAGGCCGACCGCCTTGTACTTGGCCATGTTCGGCGCAATGACGACGGCGTCGGGACAGAGTTCCAGCGCCTTGAACATCGGCATCGCCGAGCGCGGGCCGAATTTACGGGCGATGTAGCAGGCCGTGGTGACGACGCCGCGGCCGCCCGGGTGGCCGACGATCAGCGGCTTGCCATGAAGGCTCGGG
>JAJFMK010000005.1 GCA_021772215.1 Chlamydiota bacterium
TCCTTCTTCTGTTGGTTTTTGTTTGAGTTAACCAACATAACAGAAGCAAAGGAGGCTCTCTAGTTTTTACTTGTCAGTAAGCACTAGCTAACCCCATTTTACACAATTTTATGGACTTGACCATAATTTTTCGTAAGTTTCTGATGGGATGCTCTCTTCGATCTCCTCATAAAAATCGTATCCTTCGATGAGAACCTGCATCCTTCCGATATTGGGGTAGTTGATCCTGAAGATCTCCTGATCAATTGCTTCGATTGTATCCTCGCTTATTGTTGTGCCGGCAATTCCTCTTTCATAGCACTTCCGCATCTCTTGTAGAGCCTCAATCATTTCATCTTTGGTTTGTGCAACGCGAAGCTTCTCTTTGACCATCGAAAAGATCTCTTTGTGCATCGCTGGATTATCCAACGGATTCTCCAAGGCGTATGCAATCAGCTTGTTTCTCTCCCCTTTATGTCCACTCCTTGCAGCTTTAAGGTAGAGTTCTCTTGCCCTTTGATCCGACGTCTCGATGTCCTTGCTGTCTTGGCGTGGTTGAAATCTCTCTTTAAGAGGAGTCAACACGTTCGTTTCGGGTGGCTTCTGTGGTACTCTGGTATGTTTGGTCAAACTAGCCCACTGTACATACATCTCGCCAAGTGCCTCTTTGGTTTTCTGATCACAACCCTCAAAGAGTTTGTCAGCTTTTTGAAACAATTGTTTAGCTTCATCTGTATTCCCCTCTATTATGGCATCTTGACCTTGAATATAGTAGGAATAGGCTTGTTGACCAATGGTGCTCGGTTGCTCCTGCTCTCTTGGAGCGAAGATCCATTCTTGGTAATTCTGACAAAATTTCTCTATGAAAAGGCTTGGATTTAAGCGCCCTTTTTCCTGACTTGCCACAACTGATGCTGCCTTTCCAACGGCACTCTCTTTGTTAATAAATAAGTATTGATGGGCACTGCTAAAAAGGTTGTCATAGTTGTCTTGTAGTTTAGCAGGCGTTGGTTCTTGAGGAGGGTCGACCCTGTCTGCTGCGTGCTCTACAAGCCGATCGAGTAAATACCAGATGATTTTTTCGCTATGCTGATCGATTAGGTCATCAACCTCGCCCCTACCTATGCGCGTTCTCCCAAAATCAAGAGGGATTCTTTTTACCAAGTCTGTAAGTTTTTCCCTCTCAGGAAGCACATTAGGCAATCCCTCTTTCGCTTCCGAGATAACCTGTTTACTCAAACCGGTCCCTTTTGTGACCAGACGGGTTTTTTCTAAGATCCAGTGTGTCAGCCGATAGAACGTCTTCTTTAAAAACCCTTTTGCCATTAACACTAGGTCTTTTCGTCTGGTGTCTGTCTGTAATATGCGCGCTGAGTTATCAACCACCGCAGACGCCTTTTCAGAGGCAAATTCCTTGGTATCTTTTTTGAACCAATCGGGTTCATTGTGTTCATGAAGGTCAATGAGCAGCTGATTGAGGTCTTGAAAGGTCAGTGCAACGATCTGCTCGAAATTATCCTTCTGAAGGATTACAGAGAGTTTCTCTTTGAGAAGAGCTTTTGCTACATCACGTGAAATATTTCGGAAAGAGGGAATTTGATCTTGATATAGATCAAAGAGATAGTCAATGACACTCTCTAGGCTTTTGCCCAGATCTCGATGTTTTCCATGAACAGCATGCTCTAACCCACCCAAGGTTTCAATCACTGTTTGTGGCTTGATGGCATTAGCAAAATTTATGGCATTTTCATCTCCGTTTCTACCGATCCCTATTTCGTTCAATTTACTGTCGATGGCACCATTAATGACGTCGGGTTGTAAAGCCCTTTCAGCTATATAGTTCTTTGCTCTGTCTACATAACTTGCTTTGGTGTTGATCATTTCATTAACTTCTTGCAAGCTTTCATCCGTATGTAGGCTGAGAACCATTTTGTTGAGATTAGATAATAGCTTGCGATGTTCAGGCCAACCTTCTGATTGGACTAGGAGGGCAGTATTTAGTTTTTTGACAGCTACAGAGAGATCCTGGCCAGATTTAAGGGCGTTAGCGACGCTATAGTAGGCGAGCCGGATCTGCAAAAGTTCGTCTGGGATCTCTCTAAATGCCTTTTTTAGCTCTCTAATTTCTAAACTGGTTTCATCTCTTTTTTCCTCAACCTGTTTTTCCATCTTTCCCAATTTGACTAGAATGGAGAAGCTGTTGAAATCCTTCTTTGGTCTCAAGTTTTCAAGAGCTGCAAAGTGTTCGAGGATTTTATCGATGACGTCAAGGGTATCTTCACCTAGGGAGTCTAGCTTTTTTGAGAGGAGGCTATCTATCTCATCGATCAGCTTTAATCGTTCCTCGCTCTTAAGAAATGTATCGTTCAGTTTCTCAAATTTCTGGCAGAGAGTTTTGACTGTTTCACCCTCGTTGTAATTTGCCTCTGTCTTTTGAAGCGTCTGTCCTAATTTCGTGATGTCGTCTCTTAGATTGTTCTCTTCGCCGCCAAACATACGAGTTTCAGCGGCTTTGACGAACCCACTTTGAATCACTAGCTTTGAAATCACAGTTTGTAGCTGACCCGAGGAATTCTTGTCGATTTTATCGAGACACTCACGAATTGATCTGGTGCTTTCCTCTACCTGCTCTCGCGTCAATCTTCCCGAGCTAATGGCTGCAATTTTTGTAGCGATCATGAGTAGGGTTGGTTCATCCTCTGACTTCGGCTTAGCCCCCTTTACCATCTGGTTATAGATATTCGTAGCATCGCCAGCGCCTTGGCCTCCTCGCACTACCATGGTTCACCCCCTATTGTCCCTTACACTCATTGTAGAGAGAGTCTGTTAGCGGATGATTAAGAAAAGGCTAATTGCTCGTAAAATGGTTACTTTGGCATGATCGCTAAGGGTATGGATAGGAAACGGTTACTAAATTCACTGGAAAGTAAAAATCGCGGGCGTCCGCCTGTCTGGATTATGCGGCAGGCGGGGCGCTATCTTCCTGAATATCAGGAGATAAGAAAAAAGCACCCCTTTTTAGAGATGTGTCACAAGCCTGATGTGGCCTGTGAGGTGACGCTGACCCCTTTTAAGCGCTTTGACTTCGATGCGGCGATACTCTTTTCCGATATTTTGATGATTCCAGAAGCGTATGGGCTTGGCTTATCATTTGAAGAGGGGGTGGGGCCGAAGTTTTCTAAAGAGCTGATTGTTGAGAAGCTGCCCGAAATTTCGCTTAAGCAGTTTGATTTTATCGATGAAGCTATCCATCGCATCAAAGAGAAACTCGACCGCCCCCTTTTAGGCTTTGCAGGAGCTCCTTTTACTGTGGCGAGCTACATGATCGAGGGGGGATCTGGGAAGTTTGATATCAAAACAAAAAAGATGCTCTTTGGAGACCCTAAAGGGATGCATCGTCTTCTAGAGAAGCTAACAGAAGATACAATTGCCTATCTCAAACTGCAGCAAAAGGCGGGCTGCGACGCGCTGCAGATCTTCGAGTCGTCGCTTTTTACGTTAGGACCCAACGAGGCAAAGGAGTTCTCCTTTCCTTACATAAAACGCATTGTTGAGGCACTCGATGGGGCGCCGCTTCTTATTTATGCGAAGGGCAGCGCCAGGTATGTTGATGAGCTGGCTGCTTTGGGGGCGAGGGGTTTAAGCCTGGATTGGCAGTGTAATCTTCCAGAAGTTAGAAGGCGCTATCCCGAACTAGTTTTGCAGGGAAACCTCGACCCAACGCTCCTCTTTGCTCCGAAAGAGAGAATCCAACGAGAGGTCAATGCCCTCTTAGATCAGATGAATGGTGATCCCTCCTATATTCTTAATTTAGGGCATGGGATCTTGCCGACGACGCCGCTGGCCGGCGTAGAAGCATTGATGGAGACGCTTCAATGCAGGAGCTAATTCGTGATCTGAAGCGCTTCAATAAGCCGCTGCCGCGCTACACCAGCTACCCGACGGCGCCCAACTGGGGAGCGATCGATCCGTCGATCTATGAAGAGCAGCTAACCCAATTGGAGGATCGCCCTCTAAGTCTATATCTCCATGTCCCTTTTTGCCAGTCGATGTGTCTCTACTGCGGCTGCGCAGTTATTTTGAATCGCCGCCCAGAAAATGAGGAGCGCTACGTCGGCTATCTCTTAAGAGAGATTGAGATGGCGGCGCA
>JAJFMK010000041.1 GCA_021772215.1 Chlamydiota bacterium
GTCGTTAATGGCTTTGTGATCTTTTTGGAGGAAATCCGATGACCTGCTCTCTCACCATCTTCTTTACCCTCTTTTTGATGATGGACGCGATTGGAAATATCGCCTCCTTCGTTGAGGTGCTAAGCCATGTTGACAAGAAGCGCTACGGCCTCGTCGTCTTACGCGAGATGGCCATTGCTCTTGGCTTTCTGCTCTTCTTCTACTTCGTCGGCCCCTTTCTCCTAGAAGCGGTCAACGCCTCAGAGATCACTGTCCTCATCTCTTCTGGGATGATTCTCTTTCTCTTTGCCTTAAGCGTCCTCTACCCCTCAGATAAAAATATCCGCCTGCAGGTCAAAGGCGGATCCGACCCCTTTATCGTCCCTCTAGCCATCCCGCTAATTGCCGGCCCCGCTCTTCTTGCCACCATCTCCCTCTACGCCGCCACCGCCTGCCCCGCCACCTTAGAGGCGATCTTCTTAGCCTGGGCCGCAAGCAGCGTGATCCTTCTGACAGGACGCTTCTGGCAGCGCATCCTCGGTAAAGGTGGTTTAATGGCACTCGAGCGCCTATTCGCTCTCATCCTCGTGATGCTCGCCGTCCAGAGGATCATGATGGGCCTCAAGCTCTTCTTCACGACGTACATCTAACTGACTCTCAGACTGTTAACTATTTATTCTCCCTTAACACAAAAATAAGATAATTGGGTTTATAGGGGGGGGTAGCCATGTCTGTGAAATTTCAAGATGCCCTGCAAACCATGCAGCAGCGCCACCAAAACGATACATCTATTCTCAGTGCAGCTAGCAATCTGATTCAGAGATTATGGGATGGAACGGCTCTAAAAAAGGAGCTCATCTGCGCGCGAGAGCCGGGGGCAGTTAGCCACATCATCATAAAAATGGCATCGCTTTATGACAACCATGACTACAGTAAATACAGCCAAGATGAAATTGATGATTTATATGCCTACGCCACAATAAACGCTGAAAATTTAGTTGCGTTTTGCATTCAATATAACCCCGAAAGGCTCTTTGATGCAGGTCTTATAAATGTCGACAAAGAAGGGTATTTAGTAACTGAATTTGATAGAATCTGTAAGGAACAGCCTCAATTAGTCGAAGAGATTCGAATGCAATTAACAAAAGAGCTACGTGTAGACCAGCTCTTCAGAAAAAGTCATGGCCCCAATTTGGGTCCCCCTTTCCGAGTCAAAACTGATCGTGAGCGCGATCTTGTTGCTAATGAAAAAACTTTAAATGAGCCGTGGTATCCAAAAATCAGTGGCGAAGGTAGACAGTACTGCTCGCTGATCAAGGCGCACCTCCCTTTAGGTCTTCCACCCGAACTGACGAAAGCGCACCTCTATGAAGAGCTTCGTCATGTGCGCTCCTCTACTAGTTTTCTTAAGGTCTATCTTACATACCATACAGGCGATCTAGTAAGAAATGGTCTGATCACAGAGGAACAGGAGAGGCAGCTCGACGACATTTTCATCTTGATCTGCCAAAACAGTGAACAGGCAACTAATGCTGTTGAAAAGGCATTAAGGAGTGCTAATAGAGATAATATCCTCGTCACCCTCGATTTCAGAGAGTTCAACCAAATAGACTGTGAAAAAGATCCCCTCATAATGGGTGCAATCGATGCTGTCTTGCTCAAAGGCCAACTTTCCGAGCATTCAACGTGGCAAAAAATCAAAAATTTATTCGGATATTTCTCTGTAGGAACCTTTTTAAGAATGGAGCTTGCCATAAGAGGTCCCTCAGCTCGCGCTATCTCTACGATGCAGGGTCTATGGGACACAAAATCTTACAATCAATTCGCACCGAGTCAAATTCAACAGCTCATCAAAAAGATCGAAACGGTCGATGACCTAGTTCAGTTTTGCCTTCTATTTAACCTAGGCAGGCTTAACAGCCACGGGCTCATCTACGACGATCAGTACAGATACTTAAATCAGCTTTTTGAACTGATCTGCCGACAAAAACCAGAGGCCGTTTCAGAGGTTAGAAAGCAGTTAATCAAAGGCGCCCCAATCCTAAATCAAAAGATAAATAAGATTGCTCTTCAAAGCCTCTCCGGAACCGCTTTAACACAAAAAACAGCAGAAGTTGATCATCTTTTAGCAAAGTGCATCGAAATCCTCGCACTTCTTAAATACAATGACCCCGAGAATTGGGACACCCATTACGCTGTTCCTCCTGGATTAACTGAGGAAGATGCGAGGTTGGGACGTAGCGTGCAAGAAGCAGCCATAGCCAGTATCAAAGAGGTAGCTATTGCCCTACAGCCAGAAAATCAACGAGAGAAATCCAAAAATAGTCTTAAAGAAATGCTAAAAGGGCCCATCTGGTATAGCGGAGGTACGGGATCTGCTCTAACTTCTATGCAGATGGCCTCTCTTTTAGACCAAAAAGATTATTCACAATACAAAACTGAAGAGGTCAATCAATGGATCCAAAGCATTGAAAAAGCGGATCAGATGATCGAATTCTGTTTAAAGCTTAACCCTAGAAAGCTACAAACAGCGGGACTTATTACAAGCTCACAAAGAAAGAGCTTAGAACAACTTTTTATCGATATCTTCAAACATTCCAAGTTGAAAACATTGGGAAACCTTGATTTGAGAACTGCACTAATTGAAGAGAGTTTGGAGATCCAAAATTTCATAAATGAGAGACCCTTTAAAGAAAATAAATCCTTTAACGATAGGGAAACCATTAAAGCAAATGATCCTACTCAAATCTACGTTCACCTAACTTTCCTCACAGAGGATGAACGAGAGTTTATGGAAACCATAAAAGAGAAATGTCAAAAAATAGCTAGGGTCCCCGAAATTGTCTAAAATGGGTTATAATAGTTCCCCATGCAGAATGTTGTTTTAAAAATTGCTTATGATGGCACCCGCTACCTAGGTTGGCAGGCGACAAAAGATGGGCCCTCCATTGAGGCGACGCTTCAAAAAAATCTAGAGCAGATCCTGCAACACCCAACCCTCCTACAGGCGGCAAGCCGCACCGATGCTGGCGTCCATGCCGCTGGACAGGTGGTCAATTTCTTCACAAAAAAAGAGATCGATCTGAAGCGCTTCGCCTACAGCCTCAACTCCCTCCTTCCAGCTGAGATTCGCATTCTAGAGATTGAGGAGAGGAGCTCAGACTTTCACCCTACCCTAGACGTTGCAGGAAAAGAGTATCACTATCAGCTGACGACAGATCCGGTGCAGCTACCTCAGATGCGCCTCTTCTCCTGGCACTGCCCTCAAACTCTCAACTTAAAAGCGATGGAGAGCGCCGCCACTCATCTGATCGGTAAAAAAGACTTTGCAACCCTTCGTAACTTTCGCAAAGCGCAAGATGAACAAGATACGGTGCGCTGCATCGAAAGCATCACCCTTCTCCCCAATCAGAGTGGACTCACAATCAGTATTCGCGGCGACAACTTCCTCTACAAGATGGTGCGCAATATGGTCGGCCTTCTCGTCACCGTCGGCAAAGAGGAGTTAAACCCAGATGCAGTTCCCCAAATCATCGCCTCTAAAGATCGCACACAGGCGCCCCTCACAGCTCCTGCGCATGGATTGTCGCTCTATAAAGTCATCTATTGAGGACTCTATCTTTAATACGTTCGCCGATATCTTTGTCGATATTGTGCCAATATTCAAAAGCGCGCTGAAGAACGGACTCAGAGACTCCACTCTTCAAGTGGCCGCTGACGTTCGAGACGAGGCGTTCACGTGCGGCATCGTCCATCACTTTGCGAACTAGGTCGCCCGCCTGGCTCCAGTCATCATCATCTTTTCGTTTTGTGTAGGCTGCATGGACAAATTCGCCGTTGGCACTCCAGACCTCCTTTTGAGGATAGCGCATTTCATCGGCTTTTGGCCCCCCTTTCGAGTTGGGAGCGTAGACAGGATCCGATACGTTCTCAACCCGCATCTGTCCATCTTTGCTGTAGCTGTGGAAGGGACATTTCGGCTTATTGACAGGGATCTGCTTGTAGTTGACCCCTAGCCCTGCGCGATGGGCATCGGCGTAGGAGAAGAGGCGGGCTAGGAGCATCTTATCGGGGCTGGGGCCGATACCGGGAACCAAGTTATTCGGCTCAAAAGCCGCCTGTTCGATCTCTGTGTGGAAATCACTCGGATTGCGATTCAGAGTCAAACTACCCACCTCATGGAGTGGATAGTCTTTATGTGGCCAAACCTTCGTTAGGTCAAACGGGTTGAGCCGATACTTTTGCGCCTCATCAAACGGCATGATTTGCACCTTCAAGGTCCAGCTGGGATAGTCGCCTCGTTTGATCGCTTCAAAGAGGTCGCGGCGGTGGTAGTCACCATCGCTTCCGGCGATGCGATCCGCCTCCTCTTGGGTTAAAAATTCGATGCCTTGATCTGTTTTGAAGTGATATTTGATGAAAAAGCGCTCTCCCTTTGCATTGACCCACATGTAGGTGTGACTTGAATAGCCGTTCATATTGCGCCATGTCTTCGGAATACCTCTGTCTCCCATCAGCCAGGTCACCTGGTGAGCTGATTCGGGAGAGAGCGTCCAAAAATCCCACTGCATGTCGTTGTCGCGAAGGCCGCTATCGGCACGTCTCTTCTGAGAGCGGATAAAGTGCTGAAACTTCATTGGATCACGGACAAAAAATACCGGCGTATTGTTTCCCACCATGTCGTAGACGCCCTCATCCGTATAGAACTTCAGAGCAAAGCCTCGTGGATCTCGCCAGGTGTCGGGGCTCCCCTGCTCTCCTGCTACTGTTGAGAAGCGAATCAAAGTCTCTGTCTTTTGGCCGGGCTGAAAAAAATCGGCCTTCGTATATTTGGAGATATCCTTCGTCACTTCAAAATGACCAAAAGCGCCTCCTCCCTTCGCATGCGGCTGCCTTTCAGGAATCTTCTCCCGGTTAAAATTTGCCATCTGCTCAATCAGATAGTGATCCTGCAGTAGGATCGGCCCATCCGGCCCTACGGTCAAAGAGTACTCATCACTAGCTACAGGAATCCCCGAGTCGTTTGTTGTGGGTTTGCATCTATTATCTGACATTTTGATCCTCATTTAGGAGGGACTTGCAAAATTGCTTTGCCTGGAAAAAATGGGGATTTTAAAGCATATTTCGAGTGACAGCGAAGCTGCCACGGTCAATTCGACGAGGTCGACCCTTGAGGGTCGATTGAGGAGAAGAGACGAAAATAGGCTTTAA